>JBIJCD010000133.1:0-8433 GCA_044344895.1 Pirellulales bacterium
GTCCCAACGAGCAGATCGCACGAAAGGCGCTGGCCGACGGCGACGCGTTGTTCCGCGAGCGGAAGTTCAAGGAGGCGATCTCAAAATACAAGACGGTGATCGACCGCTGGCCCGACTCGGCCATCGAGGAAGACGCGATGTGGCAGCTCGCCGAGTGCTGGTTCTTCACCGACCAGTATCCGAAGGCCGAGGATGGCTACGACGAGCTGGTGAAAAAATACGCCAACTCGCGCTACCTCGATCGGATCGCCCAGCGACAGTTCGTGATCGCCCAGTACTGGATCGCGCTCGACCAGAAGCACAACTACCTCACGATCGTGCCGAACATCGTCGACCGATCGCGGCCGATCTTCGACACCCGCGGACGGGCCATCAAGGCGTTCGACCACGTGCGGATCAACGATCCCCGCGGGTCACTGGCCGATGACAGCATCATGGCGCAGGCCAACGCCCACTTCCTCGACCGGCAGTGGCTGGACGCCGACTACTTCTACGGCCTGCTCCGCAGCGAGTATCCCGACAGCGACTTCCTGCTCCAGGCCCACCTGCTCGGCCTCCAGGCGAAGCTGCGGGCCTACCAGGGGCCGGGCTACGAGGGGGGCATCCTCAACGAGGCCGAGATGCTCGCCGACCAGATCCTGGTGCAGTTCCCCGACCAGCTCGCGGGCGACGAAGCCGAGCGGGTGCAGACCACCCGGGCCGCTATCGCTGCGCAACAGGCAAACCGCCATTGGTCGCGGGCCGAGTTCTACGCCAAGGGCAAGCACTACACGTCGGCCCGCATCTACTACGCGCTCATCGCCCGCGACTACCCCAAGACGATGCTGGCGCAGCAGGCCCGCGACCGGCTCGACGCGATCGCCGGCAAGGAGGATGTCTCCGACAATCCGTTCCCCACCCTGACGGCCCTGCTCAACCCCGACTCGCTCAAGGAAGCCGAACTCGACGCGATGGCCGAAGCGGACACGGCGATCGCCCGCGGCGACAACTCCGGCATCGCCCCGCCTATCCGCTGACCGGACGAGGTCCCATGGCCGCCCGTGCCGTCCGTCCCCGTTGGCCGTGGAAGAGGCCGTCCCACGCCTGGTGCCCCGCTGCCGCAGCCGCCCGCGGTGGATTCCGAGGCCCGCGGCCTGCCCGCCCGCTATCGGCCTGGCTGCTGCCGGTCGTCTGCGCCGGCCTGCTCGGCGGCGGCTGCGCCGGCTACCGCTTCGGTAACAATACGCTCTACGCGCCGAACGTGCGGACGGTCTACGTGCCGATGATCCAGTCAGACAGCTTCCGCACCACGCCCAGCATCGACCTGGGCGAGCGGCTCACCGAGGCTGTCTGCAAGGAGATCGAGAAGCGCACGCCGTTCAAGGTGGTCGGCGACCCCGCCGCCGACAGCGTGCTCACGGCCCGGATCGTGGCCGACACGAAGCGGATGATCGTGGAAAGCCCCACCGACCAGTCGCGGATGGTGGAGATGAACTTCCAGGTGCTCGTCACCTGGGCTGACCGCGGCGGCGCTGTACTGGCCTCGGGCGGCGTGCCGATGCCGGCGGCGAGCGTCGACGTCGGCCAGGCGGCGATGCTGGTGCCCGAATACGGCCGCTCGGTCGCGAGCACCCAGCAAGAGGCGATCGTGAAGATGGCCCAGCAGATCGTGGGCCTGATGGAAGAGCCCTGGTAGAGTGCGGGCATGCCCTTCTCGCACACACCCTCGCATTGGCGGCTGCGGACCAGCCGTCTCGCGTTGCCCGGCACCGACGGCCGCACGCTGCCGCTGGTGATGGGGATCGTCAACGTCACGCCCGACAGCTTTTCCGACGGCGGCCGCCACGCGGCCGTCGAGGCCGCCGTGGCCCACGGGCTCGCGTTGGTCGACCAGGGTGCCGATATCCTCGACGTCGGCGGCGAAAGCACGCGACCATTCGCGGAGCCGGTGTCGACCGAGGAAGAGCTGCGCCGGGTGACGGAGGTGGTGCGGCAGTTGGCCGCCAGGGCCGGCGTGCCCGTCTCGATCGACACCTCGAAGGCGGTGGTGGCCGCCCGGGCGATCGAACTGGGCGCCGAGATCATCAACGACGTCACGGGCCTGGAGGGCGATCCCGACATGCTCCGCGTGGCGGTCGCATCCGGAGCGGGCGTGTGCGCGATGCACATGCAGGGCACGCCGCAGACCATGCAGCTCGATCCCCGCTACGCCGACGTCGTCGCGGAGATCCACGCCTACCTGGCCCGTCGGCGGGACGGTCTGCACGCTGCGGGGGTGCCGCCCGACCGCATCTGCCTCGATCCCGGCGTCGGCTTCGGCAAGACGCACGCCCACAACCTGGAGCTGATGCGGTCGGCCGGACACTTCCTCGATCTCGGCGTGCCGATCCTCGTGGGCCACTCCCGCAAGGGATTCATCGGCAAGTCGATCGAGCAATCGGTCGGCAGGCCGGCCACGCTCGAGGAACGCGACGGCGGCACGGCCGGCGCGGCCTGCAGCCTCGCCGCCTCCGGGATCCACGTCATCCGGGTTCACGCCGTGGGCATCGTCTGCGCCGCGCTGGAACTGCACGCCGCAACCCGCCAGGTCTGATCTCACCGCCGGCTCTCGATCGGACGGGCCGCCGGCGCTCGTGGTACCGGAAGGGTCACGGCCTGTTCACGGTGACCTGATAGATCCTCGTCGAGCCGATCCGGCCGAGAAACTTCAATTCGTGCCCGTCATGCAGGAGCTTCGCCGGCAGCCATTCGGTTGGCACGTCATGCGCGAGCAGCACAAACGAGTCGTGACTGGCGATGAACTGCCCGTACCGCTCCAGCCGCAAAGGCAGATGCGGCTGAATCGCGACGAGACTCCGGTCCATGAAGTCGCTCTTCCCGGAGGAAAACTCGACTGCCGCCTCTGAATCCACGACCGCGGCAAACCGCGAACGCAGATCCGGCGGACAGGCATAGAAGCTCTTCACGTACTCGAAACCGTCCGAAAAGACGATGGACCGACCGCCGCGCCCAAGCGTGGCAACCGCATCCTCGCACTGTCGCGTCAGTTCGGTCCTGGCGTTCATCAGTTCCCCCTTCGACCACGACGAAAAAGTCGGTCGTGCCGTAATCCCGTAATTCACGAGCATCACCGCCAGCGCCACACCGCGAAACACCGGAGACGCCGTGCTCACCACGGCGCCGACTGCCAGTGCCGCGCCGATGACTGCCGGCATCGCCTACCGCTCGCTCATGGCACCGCCAGTCGCCATCGTGACCACGACCGCCACGACGGGAACGGCAAGCAGGCCGACCGTGAGGCCACATTCGCCGGCGGTGAGCGGAGACGGCGGGAGTCGGATCGCCGCCGGCAGCACGCGGATCGGCAAGCCACGCAGCGTCCACAGCATGCACACGGCCGCCAGCGCCGCCGTCAGCGCCGGCCCCCACATGCCTCCGCTCCATTTGTAGAGCACTTGCGGCGACGACAGGATGTAGGACATCCTGGAAGCGCCCCACCAATGCTGCCCGTGCTGTCCGATCGCGGATCGCACGCTTGCCAAGAGAGGCCAACACACGACGAACGGAATCAATCCGATCACCAGCGCGAGCCAAACGCCGATCCGGCAGCGGCGCTCACACACCAGCACGAGCAACTCCGCCAGTGCGAAGGCGGGCCAGACGAACACCGCGTAGTAGTGGCAGGAAACGGCCAGGCCAAGCGAGCACGCCAGCGCAATGGGCCAGACCGGCGACCGGTCGACTCGCTGCCAGGCCAGCACCGCGCAGCCGACGCTGCCGGTCATCAGCGCATACGGTCGGGCTTCGTACGCGTAGTCCGCCAACGCGGTGCACGCCACGAACACGGCGCCGGTGAGCGCCGAAAGCCGGTCGACGCGACTGGACAAAAAAGCGAATACGGCCCAAACGGCTACCAGGAATCCGATCACGGACGGCAGCCTGATCCCCAGGTGATCGTCCGGCAGCAAAAGCATGCCCGCGCGACAGATGAAGTAATACACCGGAGGCATCGCGTCGACGGGCGTCCGCAGGGCCTCGACGACCTCCGCCGGCGTCGGCATGCCGGCCAGGACGCGCGTGAAGATCTCATCGAACCAGAGCGGCTTGTGGACCGCTCGCAACGTCGCGACGATGCCCAGGGTCAGCAATCCGGCCGCGCGTGCGGCCCACCACAGCCCGTTTCGCAGCGACGCCAGCGCAGTGCGGTCCTTCGTGACGGGTGGGGCTGGAATCGTCAGGGCCATACGGGTGGCGAGCTCCAAAGCCGGCAAAGCGGCCGCGATCCAGTCGGGCGGCCGAAGACGCCACGCGGCACGCGCGCAGGCCGCCCGCTGGACTCTAATTCGGACGCGTCATGCCGGCAAATCGCTCGCCCCTGCTCGGCCGACGGCGTGTCGGCGACCGCCACACGCAGCTACACCTTCGCGATCGCCGACCGGGCCGCCTCGGCGCACTGTCGGATGTCGTCGAGGGGGTTCTGCGGGTTCTCCTCGTACTCGATCGACAGCGCCCCGTCGGCCGGGAACTTCGCCGCCACGAGCGCCTCCATCACGGCCGGCACGTCCATGTGGCCCTTGCCCAGGATCACGCCTTTCGTCTTGTCCTGCATCTCGGCGAAGTCCTTGAGGTGGACGCCATAGAGGCGGCCCTTGAGCAGACGGATCACCTCGACCGGCCGCTCGCCGGAGCGGATGAAGTGGCCCAGGTCGGCGCAGGCCCCGATCCGCGGATCCCGCTTCTCGATCGCCTGCAGCACGTCGATCGCCTTGTTGTAGCGGTGCGTGGGGCCATGGTTGTGGATCGCGATCCGCACGTCGAACTCCTTCACGAGATCGTCGAGGCTGTCGAACGCCTCCGGCGCGGGGTCGGCCGACAGCGTGCGGATGCCGGCCCGCTTCGCGAACTCGAAGATCTTGCGATTCGCGGCGGCGTCCTTCGAGAACCCGTTGACGCCGTGGGCCGAGATCGTCAGGCCGAGGTCGGCGAGCTTCTTCTTCATGGCGGCGATCGCCTCGTCGTCCGAGTTGATCGGGTACATGCCGGGATAAAACTCGACGAACTTGAACCCCAGATCGCGGGCATGCTTGAGCGCCTCGTCGACCTTGTAGCCGCGGAGCGAGTAAAGCTGCACGCCGAGGTTGAGGTTGTCGGCGGCGGCGAAGGCCGTCCGGCCCCACGGAACAAGAGCGCTGACGCCGGCGGCTGCCGTGCCGGCGAGGAACGTGCGGCGGCTGGGATGCGACGGGGACATGGAACGGCTCCTGCGTGTGAAGAAAAGGACGGTTGGCGGTAAGATACGCGAAACCCCGCCCCGCCGCACTGCCCCGCCATGAGCACATCCGCCCCGCCCCCCGCCGCCCCGAGCACCCTGGCGGCGCACTGCCGCTCGATCGCCGAGCGGGCCCGCCGGGCGGCGATCGATCTGGCGGCGATCCCGGGAGAACGTAAGGCCGCCGCCCTGCGCGCCGCCGCCGCCGCGATCCGGGCGGACCTGGCCGGCATCCTCGCCGCCAACCGGCTGGACGTGGCCGCCGCGCCCGGCTTCGGCCTTTCCGCCGCCGCCGTCGACCGACTCACGCTCGACCCCCAGCGGGTCGAGGGAATCGCGGCCGGCGTCGAGGCGGTGGCCCTGCTGCCCGATCCCGTGGGCGAGGTGCTCGAGGAGACCACGCGCCCCAACGGCCTCGTCGTCCGCAAGATCCGCGTGCCGCTGGGCGTGGTGTTCTTCATCTACGAATCGCGGCCCAACGTCACGGCCGACGCCGCGGCGGTCGCGCTGGCGGCCGGCAACGCCATCATCCTCCGCGGCGGCAAGGAGGCGGCCCACTCCAGCGGCCGGATCGTGGAGATCATGCGGCGGGCGATCGCCGCCGCCGGCCTGCCCGCCGACTGCGTGCAGCTGGTCGACACGGCCGACCGCGAGGCGGTCGGCGCGTTCCTGCAGATGGACGAACTGATCGACATCGTCATCCCCCGGGGCGGCGAGCAGCTCATCCGCCGCGTCTGCTCCGAGGCGCGGATGCCGGTGCTCAAGCACTTCACCGGCAACTGCCACGTCTACGTCGACCGTGCCGCCGACCTAGCGATGGCCAAGGCGATCACCGTCAACGCCAAGTGCCAGCGGATGGGCGTGTGCAACGCCGCCGAGTCGCTGCTGGTCCACCGCGACGTGGCCGCCCGCTTCCTGCCGGACGTGGCCGCCGCCCTCGGCGAACATGCGATCGAGATCGTGGGCGACGCCGCCACGCGCGGGCTCGTGCCAGCGGCCGGTGTGGCGACCGAGGCCGACTTCGCGACCGAATACCTGGGCCCGAAAATTTCCGTGGCGGTCGTCGACTCGCTCGACGCGGCCATCGACCACGTCAACCGCTACGGCTCGCGGCACACCGACTCGATCGTCACTGGCGACCGGGCCGCCGCCGACCGTTTCGCGGCCCGGGTCGACACCGCGGTGGTGATGGTCAACGCCAGCACCCGCTTCAACGACGGCGGCGAGATGGGGCTCGGCGCCGAGATCGGCATCTCCACCGACAAACTGCACGCCCGCGGCCCGTGCGGCACCCGCGAGCTCACGACCTACAAGTACGTCGTCCTCGGTTCGGGGCAGACGCGGTCATGACGCGGCCTGCCGGTCTCGCGGCGCTCGCCGCCCTCGCCTGCCTCTGGTGCGCCATGCCCGAGCCCGCCGCCGCGGACGACGACGCCGACCCGTTTCTCTGGCTGGAGGATGTCACGGGCGAACGGGCCCTCGACTGGGTCCGCGGCCGCAACACCGAGAGCGTGGCGGCACTCGCCGGCACGGAAAGGTTCCGCGGGCTCGAGGAGCGGATCCGTGGCGTGCTCGACTCGAAGGAGCGGATCCCGTTCGTGAGCCGCATCGGCGACCGCTACTACAATTTCTGGCGGGATGCGGCCCACCCCAAGGGCCTCTGGCGACGCACGACCCTGGAGGAGTACCGCCGCGCCGAGCCCGCGTGGGAGACGGTGCTCGACCTCGACGCGCTGGCGGCGCAGGAGCGGGAGAACTGGGTCTGGCACGGCGCCGCCGTGCTCGAGCCGGAGGATCGGCTCTGTCTCGTGTCGCTGTCGCGGGGCGGAGCCGATGCCGACGTCGTCCGCGAATTCGATCTCGATACGAAGGCCTTCGTGGCCGGCGGCTTCGCCCTGCCGGAGGCGAAGAGCCGCTGCGGCTGGCGCGACCGCGACCGCCTCTTCGTCGCCACCGACTTCGGTCCGGGATCGCTCACGGCTTCCGGCTACCCGCGGACCGTACGCGAGTGGGCCCGCGGCACGCCGCTGGCCGATGCAGCGATCGTCTACGAGGGCCGGGCCGAGGACATGTCGGTGAGCGGCTTCCATGATCCCACCCCGGGCTTCGAGCGGGATTTCGTCCGCCGCCAGATCACGTTCTGGACCAACGAGCTCTTCCTGCGCCGCGACGGGCGGCTGGTGAAGATCGGGAAACCCGACGACGCCGAGGCCTCGGTGCACCGGGAGTGGCTGTTTCTCGAGCTCCGCAGCCCGTGGACGGCCGGGGACTCGACGCATCCGGCGGGCAGCCTGCTGGCGGTCGACTTCGAGCGGTTCCTGGCCGGCGACCGCGAGATGCACGTGCTCTTCTCGCCCGGCCCCCGCACGTCGCTGGCGGCGCGGACGGCCACCCGCAACCATCTCCTGCTCACGACGCTCGATAACGTCCGCAGCCGCGTGGAAGTGCTCACCTTCCGCGACGGCAGGTGGCACCGCGAACCGCTGCCAGGCGTGCCGGAATTTGGCACGGCCAGCGCCACGCCCGTGGACGACCTCGACTCCGACGACTACTTCCTCGTCACCGCCAGTTCGCTCACGCCCTCGACGCTCTCGCTGGGATCCGCCGCCGTTGCGGCCCGACCGCCCGAGCAGCTCAAGCAATCGCCCGCCTTCTTTTCCGCAGCCGGGCTGCGGGTGAGCCAGCACGAGGCAGTGTCGCGCGACGGCACGCGGATCCCCTACTTTCAGATCGGCCCGGAGCGGCTGCCGCTCGACGGCTCGACCCCCACCCTGCTCTACGGGTACGGCGGCTTCGAGATCCCACTCGTGCCGGGCTACGAGCCGGTGGCCGGCGCCGCCTGGCTCGAGCGGGGCCACGTCTACGTGATCGCCAACATCCGCGGCGGCGGCGAATTCGGGCCGCAGTGGCACCAGGCGGCCCTGAAGGCGAAGCGGCCGCGGGCCTACGAGGACTTCATCGCCGTGGCCGAGGACCTGGTCGCGCGGAAGGTGACGGCCCCGCGGCACCTGGGCGTGAAGGGGGGCAGCAACGGCGGCCTGCTCGTGGGCAACATGCTCACGATGCGGCCCGACCTCTTCGGCGCTGTGGTCTGCCAGGTGCCGCTGCTCGACATGCGCCGCTACCACACGCTCCTGGCCGGCGCCAGCTGGATGGGCGAATACGGCAACCCCGACGAGCCGGCC
>JBIJCD010000258.1:0-5606 GCA_044344895.1 Pirellulales bacterium
GGCCGAATGGGAGTTCATCCGCGGCTTCTCCCCCTACCACAACCTCGATCGCGGCAAGGAGTATCCGCCGATCCTCATCACCACGTCGACCCGCGACGACCGGGTGCATCCCGGGCATGCCCGCAAGATGACGGCGCGGCTCCTCGACCTCGGCAAGCCGGTGCTCTACTACGAGAACATCGAGGGAGGCCACGGCGGCGCCGCCGACAACCGGCAGCGGGCGTTCATGGACGCGCTCGGCTACACGTTCCTCGAACGCGAGCTCAGGTGAGGCCGAGCTCGGCGAGCAGCCGGTGGGGCGCGCCGATGTCGCAGACGTGCACCCGGCCGGTGAACGCGTCGGCGCCGGGCTGATCGAAGCCGGCCTTGCGGGCCACGAACGTGGCCGTGACGTCGGCCCGCACGCAGGGGCCGGGCGGGCGGCCGGTGTCGCAATCGAGGCCGGAAGGCAGGTCGACCGCGAACACCCGCGAGCCGCCCCCCCGTGCGTCGTTGATCGCCCCGATCGCCGCGGCGATCGGGGCCCGCGGCGTGCCGGTCGCCCCGGTGCCCAGAAGGGCGTCCACGATCCAGGCGGCTCCGACCAGGCTCATCCGCCAGACCGCTGAGTCGGCATCGACGAGCAGCTCTCTGGAAATGCCGGACGTCTCCGCCACCCGGCAGTTGATCGCGGCGTCTCCCCGATAGCCGGCCGGCGGGCAGGCGAGCAGCAGCCGCACGTCGTGGCCGAGGTTCTCCAGATGCCGGGCGATCACGAAGCCGTCGCCGCCATTGTTGCCAGGACCGCAGGCGATCGCGATCGGCCCGGTGATGCCGCTTTCCCCGATCACGCGGTGCAGCAGGGCGGCGGCGTTCCTCCCGGCGTTCTCCATGAGCACGATGCCTGGCAGGCCGTACGTCTCGATGGCCCGGCGGTCGACGTCGCGAACCTGGTCCCGAGTCAACGATCGCATGGCAGGTCCCCGTGTCGTCCCGCCGGTGGTCGTCCGGCGCAGCTGGCGGCAGGATACGGATCAGCAGGCGGCACGGACAACGTCCCGCCGCGACATGGGCGATTTCGCCCATCCGCGCCACGGCTCTTGCGCGGCGATCGGCCGTCGTGGACCACGTCGGCCCTCCCACGCTGCGCTGGGCGCCCCGTCGTTTGCGGACGCGCCGATGGCCAGGCTATCTTCTCTGCGGGCCGCCCTCCCGGCCGGTACCGCGCGGTTCGCACGTGCCACCGTCATCTCCTCGATCGCGGCAGCCAGGGTCGATGCACATGCCTTACGCCTACGCGCGGCTCGATCGCACCGGTCTGGGGAACATGCTCTTCCCGTGGGCCCGCTCCGAGGCGTTTCGGGACGAGCGGCAGTGCCCGGCCCTGGCACCGGCATGGACCAGATGGCTGCGGATCGGTCCCTGGCTGCGTCGCGAAAAAGACAAGCGGCTCTACCGACAGCTGTTCTCGTCGGCTGGTTACGTCGGTGGCGTGCGCAAAGCCGCGGTACTGATGACGCATCGCCGCGTGCCGGAAACGGCGGTGGCCGCCGCAGGGACCGGCGGGCTGGCAGGGGCCATCGTCGAGTTTCGGGGCATGGAAGGCCTCTTCGCCCCCTTCGCCGGCAAGCAGCCGCTCATCCGGCGGCGACTGGAGGCGATCGCGCAGCCCTGGGTGCGCGAGACGGTCGCCCGGGAGTGGCCGGCGACGCGGCGGTTCATCGCAGTTCACATCCGCCGCGGCGACTTCCAACCGTGGGACCCGACCAAGGTCGCCACCGGACTGATGTCGATGCAACTGCCCGTGGCCTGGTATGCCGCGGCGATCGACCGGGCGCGGGCCATCGTGGGCGGCGCCCCCGAAACGCTCATCTTCACCGACGGTGACGGCAGCGACCTGCAGCCGCTGCTCGCCGGCCCGCAGACGCGGCTGGCCGCCGATGCGCCCGCCCTCTGCCATCTTCTCGGCATGGCCAACGCGGACGCGATCGTGGCTTCCGCATCGTCGTTCAGCATGTGGGCGGCGTTCTTGTCGCGTTCACCGGCCGTCTGGTTTCCCGGCGTCCATGCACCGCCGCGGCTCCATCCGGAGCTCAACGTCGTCGACGGGTTCGGGATCATCGGCTGAGCCGCGGAAGACTGTCGCTGCCACGCCGTCCGCGTCGTGATCACGTGGCCAGCGGCCTCGTCATCTCCACGGGCACGACCCATTGGTCGTACTGTTCGGGGGTCACATAGCCGAGCGCCACAGCCGCCGCCTTGAGGCTGGTGCCCTCGACGTGCGCCTTCTTGGCGATCTTCGCCGCCTTCTCGTAGCCGATGTGCGTGTTGAGCGCGGTGACCAGCATCAACGAGTCGTCGAGGTGGTGCTGGATGCGATCGAGGTTCGGCTCGATGCCGACGGCGCAGTGCACCCGCATGGAGTCGCAGGCGTCTGCGATGAGGTCGGCCGACTCGAGGACGTTGTGGACCATCACCGGCTTGAACACGTTGAGCTGGAAGTGCCCCTGCGAGCCGGCGAAGGCCACTGCGGCGTCGTTGCCGAACACCTGGGCGCAGACCATGGTCATCGCCTCGCACTGCGTGGGATTCACCTTGCCCGGCATGATCGAGCTGCCCGGCTCATTCTCGGGGATCGAGATCTCGCCGATACCGCACCGCGGCCCCGATGCCAAGAGGCGGATGTCGTTGGCGATCTTGAACAGCGCGATCGCCAGCCCCCGCTCCGCCGCGCTCACCTCGACCATGGCGTCGTGGGCCGAAAGCGCGGCGAATTTGTTGGGGGCCGACACGAACGGATGCCCGGTCTCCCTGGCGATGTGGGCCGCGGCCACGTCGCCGAAGCGGGCGTGGGCGTTGAGCCCGGTGCCCACCGCCGTGCCGCCGATCGCCAGTTCGTAGAGCCCCGGCAGCGCCCGCTCGAGGCCCGCGATGCGGTCGTCGAGCTGCGCCCGCCAGGCCGAGATCTCCTGGCCCAGCGTGATCGGCGTGGCGTCCTGGAGGTGCGTCCGACCGATCTTCACGAGGTCGGCATGCTTCTTCTCCAGTGCGAGGAACACGTCCCGCAGGCTGCGCACGGCCGGCAGCAGCCGGTCGTGGATCACCTGCACGGCGGCGATGTGCATCGCCGTCGGGAACGTGTCGTTCGACGACTGCCCGCGGTTGACGTCGTCGTTGGGGTGGACAGGCTTCTTCGATCCCATCGTGCCGCCGGCGATCTCGATCGCACGGTTGGAGATCACCTCGTTGGCGTTCATGTTCGACTGCGTGCCGCTGCCGGTCTGGAAGACGACGAGCGGGAAATGGTCGTCGAGCTTCCCGGCGATCACCTCGTCGGCCGCCTGCACGATCAGCTTCACGGTGGCGGCGGGCAGCTGGCCCAGTTCGCCGTTGGCCAGGGCCGCGCACTTCTTGAGGATGCCGAGCGCCTTCTTCACGGCCCGGCCCCACTGAAACCGGTCCGTGCCGATCTTGAAGTTGTCGCGCGACCGCTCGGTCTGCGCGCCCCAGTAGCGGTCGGCGGACACCCGCACCTCGCCCATGCTGTCGGATTCGATGCGGTATGCCCGAGGATCTGCGTGCACGGAGGCCTCCCGAAGGTAAGGACGGGGCGGGAGGATTCCCGCCGCGACGCCCCGGATTGTGGGGCTCGCGGTACGGGATTTCAACGGCACGGGCCGCGGGCGGCTCAGCGGAAGATGATCTTCCGACGAGCTTCGGCGGCACGCTGCTCGGCGGGCGGCTCAGCCGGCTTCGCCGTCGTCACCTGCTGGAGCGACAGCGCCAGCCAGCCGTCGCTGCTGACGGCCTGCACGGCCTGCACGCCCGTGAGCCTGGGATTCGCCGTGATCTTCTCCGGCAGCAGGGCGATCGGCCGCTCCTTGGGAAAGATCTTGCCGAAGATCGTCCGCAGGGCGAGTTCCATGCGGCCCTCGTGCCCCGGCCCGCTGAGCCGGATTGGCCCGTCGCGCTCGAGCAACACCTGCGGCCCGTTGCACACGGGCCTGTACGCTACGTGCGCGACGATGTCGACCCAATTGCGGCGCCCGCTCTCGATCGCATCGAGCTTCACCCGCACGTGCACGAGCCCGTCGCGGCACTCCACCCGGAGCGGCTGCACCTCGGCGAAGTCGACGGCGACGCCCTCGGGAAGCTCATCCGGAATTCGCGGCTCGGCTCCGACCTTCGCGCAGACCATCCTGATCAACTCCTCGAGCTCCAGCCGCCGGCCGGCGATGCCCAGCCGGTCGACGACGTTGTTGACCGACGACTCGTGCACCTGCATGCTCAACATGGCGTCGAGCGGAGCCCGCGGCCGCGGCGTGTGGGCGGCCAGCTGGGTCGCGGCCGCCAGCCGCAGCCGCATGGTCGCCAGCGTGGACGACGTCTCCAGTGCCACCGCCCTGGGCTCGAGGCCGAGGTTCACCAGGGGCATCCACACCCGCTCACGCACCCGCTCGGCCAGCTCGGCGAACTGCGGCTCCGACTGGACGTCGACCTCGCGGCAGGCGCGAGAGACGATCTTTTCGATGACCTCACGGTTGGCCTCCGGCATCGCCTCGGCCTGCTGGTTCTTGGCGATGCTGCGCACGAGCGAGCCCATCATCGGCATGGCGTCGAAGCTCGTCTGGATATTGTCGACGTGCGACCGATTGGAAGCCACCCCGGCGGCGTTGCCGAAGAGCAGCCCCTGGGAGGAGATCTTGATCGGTTTGCGCACCGTGAACGCCGAGGCACTGCGGGCCGTCACCGATACCGGGCCGCTTTCGGTGGTCGATCGCGACGCAATGTCACCGTGCACCTCCAGGTTGAAGCAGATCTCGTCGTCGTCAGGCACGAGCCGCAGCGTGGTGGTGCGTTCGACGCGCCGCGTCCCCCGCACCTCACGGCCCATCACCACGTCCTGGAACGGCGCGGTGTCGACGGTCGCGCCGGGCATCAGCTTCTCCATGAACTGCTGGTGCACCGCGACCCGCACGTTGGGGGCGGCATAATGATCCTCCACGGCCCGCACGAGCGCGTGGGCCGCGGACGGGTAGAAGCCGCCGATCGAGCCAAGCGACGTCCTGACGACCAGCGCGTCGGAAGTCGTGGGATCGGATTCGTAACGCTCGATCGCGTCGAGCAGCCTGGCGACTTCCACGACCGCGCGGCCCACCGCCTGCCGGGTCATGGCCGCGGCGGTGTCGGCCGCGCCGACTGCATCCTGCGGACGCTGGATTTCCGCACAGAGCGAGGCCGCAGCCCGCCACACCGCGACCCGTCGGGCGACGGCGAGCGCCGCGCGGCGGGTGTGCGCGGCCACGCCCGGATCGGCCGACGTGTCGGCCAGCGACATGCCCGAGATGACGTGTTCTCCGAGCGCCACGAGATGCGCATCGGCGGCGGCATCCCGCGGGCCCCTGGTCTCGAGCACCGCCACGATGGCGGCCCGGGCGGCGTCGAGCCAGTTGACGAGCGGCTCTGCGGTCCGGCCCGCCGCGCCCGCCAGTTCGCCCAGATGGTCGAACTGCTGCTGCAGCCGCTGCGGCCGCGGCCACTCACCGATGTCGGGCGGTGCCAGCTCAGACACGGCGGAACCGGCGGCGGCGTCGGGAAGCCGTGCCACCCGCGGCCCCGCTCCGATC
>JBIJCD010000175.1:0-7276 GCA_044344895.1 Pirellulales bacterium
CGGGGCCGTGAACCAGCGGCCGCGCCGAATTCCGGCACGACTTCGCCGCGGTCCACGGGCGGCCCGGCACAGGCGAGCCCAGCCAAGGAACAGTCATGTCGATGCACGACGACCACGACGACCACGACGACCACGGCCATGCGGCCGGTGACGGACATCGAGACGCACACGCGACCAGGCCGGCTTTCGCCGCAGGGTCGGCCGGACGAGACCGGCATTCCTCCGTCGAGCCCGAGCCGGGGCCCGTGATCACCTGGCCGGTGGCGGCACTGGCCGCGCTCACGGCCGCCGTGATCTGGTTTGGCGTCGCGCCTGCGCCGAAGCCCAGCGCCCGGCCGTTGGCGGCGCCGGCGGCCGATGCGGGGGCCCGTGAGTCCGCGGCTGCTGCTCCCGTCGGCTCCGCCGCTCGCGTCGCCGTTCCCGTACCGGTGAAGATCGACCCGCTGCCGAGCTGGAACGAGGGGCCGACCAAGCAGGCCATCCTCTCGTTCGTGGAGAAGGTCACGCGGAAGGGGGCCGACACGTTCGTGCCGGTACCCGAGCGGGTCGCGGTGTTCGACCACGACGGCACGCTCATCTGCGAGAAGCCGATCGTGCACGGCATGTTCTTCGTCGACCGGCTGCGGGCGTTGGCCGAGCGGCAACCGGACATCGCGCATGAGGAGCCGTACGCGTCGCTTCTGTCGGGAGACCTCGAATTCGTCCGCCGGCTGGGGAAGAAGTACCTCATGGACCTGATCTTCACGACACTCGCCGGCGTGCCGGAGGAGCAGCTCGAAGCCGACACGCGGCAGTTTCTCGCGGCGGCCCGGCACCCGGTCTTCGACGTGCCCTACGGCGAGGTCGCCTACCAGCCGATGAAGGAGCTGCTGGCCCTGCTGCGAAGCCACGATTTCTCCGTCTGGATCTGCTCGGGCAGCGGCGTGCACTTCATGCGGCCGGCGGCCGAGGCCTGGTACGGGATCGGCCCCGATCGGGTGATCGCTTCCAGGCCGGCCACCGAGCTGCGGGAGATCGACGCCGCGCCGGAGAACGGCCAGGAGCAGTCGCCGAACCGGCGGCTGGGCCTGGTGGTGCAGCCGCGGCTGGAGGTGCTCAACGACGAGGAACGCAAGCCGGTGAGCATCGGCGAGCAGATCGGTCGGCGGCCGATCTTTGCGGCCGGCAACGTGGGCACGACCGGCGACATCGAGATGCTCCGCTGGTCGCAGTCGGGCAGCCGGCCTTCGCTGCAGCTGCTCGTGCTGCACGACGACGCCGACCGCGAGATGGCCTACGGCGAGGCCTCCAACGATTCGCTGGAGGCGGCCGAGAAGTATGGCTGGAGCGTGGTGCGGATGGCCAAGGACTGGAACCGTATCTTCTCGCGGCCGCTGGAGAAGAAGCATGCCTGGCCGCCCAATCCGTCGGCGCCGGCGAGCGCCGGCCCCGTCGCCATGCCGTCGGCAGCGGTGGCCGAGCCGCAGGCAGCCGCGCCGCCCGCCACGGTCGCACCGGCTGCGGCCGCTCCGGCACCGCCGCCGTCGGCCGGTCGGTGGGAGGAGGAGATCGCCGCCATCGAGCGGGCCGACCGTGATGCGCCGCCAATGCCCGGCGGGGTGGTGTTCCTCGGGTCGTCGAACGTGCGGATGTGGACCACGCTCGAGGATGATTTCGCCGGCATGAACCCGCTGCGGCGGGGCGTCGGCGGCGCCAGGCTGTCGGAGCTGGCCCAGCAGGTGTCGCGGCTGGCCGTGGCCCCGCGGCCGGCGGCGGTGGTCGTGTCGGCCGGCGGTAACGATATCGCCGCCGGTGCGTCGCCCGAGGACGTGCGGGATGCCTTCGTGCAGCTCGTCGCCAACCTCCGTCGTGAGCTGCCCGACGTGCGGATCGCGTTTGCGTCGATCGGCCCGAGCACCAAGCGGTGGAGCCAATGGGAGCAGCAGCAACGGGCCAACACGCTGATCCGCGACCACATCGCCGCGCAGGGTCCCGACTCGGGGATGGCCTACATCGACATCGGCTCGGCCTTTCTCGCGGCCGACGGCACGCCCGCGGTCGAATGCTTCATCGACGACCAGCTGCACCCGAGCACGATCGGCAACGCCCGCCGGGCCGCGATCATCCGGCCCCGGCTGGAAGACCTGCTCGAGTGACCGGGGTCGAATCTGGAGTACGTTCCCAGCTTTCCGGGACAGGTTCCTACGCGGCCGCTCTGGGTGAGCCTGGGATCGGACTGAGTCCGGCCCAAGCCGCCCCGTCGCCGGGGGACAGCTGAGGCCGTTTTTGCCGGGAATGACGGCTGTTTTCGACAGCGTGTCCCACGAGCCGGCCGCCGTTGGACAGGCCCCGAATAGCCGCTGGACAGGCCGGTTTTGCTAGGGAATCGTGAGCCAAATCGGGACCGCCTCAGGTGCGGCCCGGGAAATCCGCGTCCCAATTCCGGCCGAGCACTTGAAAGCCCGTCAGGTCAACGTAATCTATCCACCTTATCAGGCGGCCGAAGCGTTTCGGTCGTGGAAAGAGAAAGGTCTCTTCGACCGACCGGAACCCGGGCGCGTTCGAGAACAACCTGCTCGAGTCCTTGTTCCTTCCCTTGTTTTCTCCCTGGAGGTTTGCGTGATTCGCAAAGTTCTTTCTGCCCTCCTCCCGGCGATCGCCGTCGTCGCGATGTGCACGAGCACGTTCGCGGCCGACTGCGGCAGCTGTGGTGGCGGTTGTGAAGGCGGCTGCGGCGGCGCGGTTGCCGGTGTTGAAGGTGGTGCGGTCGTGGCCGGTGGCTGCGGCCCGAGCACCAAGACGGTGTATCAGCGTCAGTACGTGACCGAGATGAAGACGGTCACGTCGACCGAGTACACCACGGAAACCCGCGAGCGGACCTTCACGGTCAACAAGCAGGTTCCGCGGACCGAGGAGCGGACCCGTACGGTCACCGTGCAGGTTCCCGAGACGCGCTCGAAGACCGTGAACTACACGGTCAACAAGAACGTCACGGAGACCAAGACGGCCGAGTACACGGTCCAGGTTCCCTACACCGAGTCGGTCGAGCAGACCTACACGGTGATGGTGCCGGTGTCGGAGGAGAAGACCTCCACCTACACCGTCATGGTTCCGAAGTCCGAGGAGCGGACCTCGACCTACACGGTCCAGGTTCCGTACACCGAGCAGGTCGAGCAGACCTACACGGTGAGCGTGCCGAAGTCGGAGGAGCGGACCAGCACCTACACGGTGCAGGTGCCCTACACCGAGCAGGTCGCGCAGAACTACACGGTGATGAAGAACGTGTCGGAGGAGAAGACCTCCACCTACACGGTCCAGGTTCCGTACACCGAGCAGGTCGAGCAGACCTACACGGTGAGCGTGCCGGTCCAGGAAGAGAAGACCGCGACCTACACGGTCATGGTCCCCTACACCGAGGAGAAGGTTTCGACCTACACGGTGAAGGTTCCCTACACCGAGTCGGTCGAGCAGACCTACACGGTGAACGTCCCCTACACCGAGGAAATGACCGGCAGCCGGACCGTGCAGAAGCGCGTCCCGGTGACGACCATGAAGACGGTGCAGGTTGCCGGCGGCTCGTGGCAGACCCAGCAGTACACGGTCGGCGGTGGCGTTGACGCCAACGGCTGCCCGTGCCCGGAGAAGGTCTGCTGCAAGCGCGTTTGGGTGCCGACGTGCGAGACGAAGGAAGTGCCCTGCACGACCTACCAGTGCACGACGGAAGAGGTCCCCTACTCCTACACGGTTTCGAAGAGCCGTCAGGAGCAGCGGAGCCGGACGGTGAACGTGACGAAGCACCGCGACGAGGAGCGCACCCGCACCTACACGGTGTCGAAGTGCCGCCCCGAGGAGCGGACCCGCACCTACACGGTGACCAAGTACGTTCCGGAGACGAAGACCCGCTCGGTCAGCGTCACCAAGTACCGTCCCGAGGAGCGGACCCGGACCTACACGGTCACCAAGTGCGTTCCCGAGACCCAGACCCGCATGGTCGACGTGACGAAGTACCGCTCCGAGGAGCGGACTCGTAACTACACCGTGACGACGATGGTGCCCGAGACGCGGACCCGTTCGGTCAGCGTCACGAAGTACCGTTCGGAGGAGCGGACCCGCAACTACACCGTCACGACCAACGTGCCGGAAGAGCGGACCCGCACCTACACGGTCACGAAGATGGTGCCCGAGCAGAAGAGCCGCTCGGTCAACGTCACCAAGTACCGCACCGAGACGAAGACTCGGGAGTACACGGTGACGAAGTGCGTGCCCGAGACCATGACCAAGGAAGTTTCCTACACGGTCATGGTTCCGCAGCAGAAGACCGAGAGCTACTCGGTCACGGTGTACGACAGCGTGCCCGAGACGAAGACGGAGAGCTACACCGTCCGCGTCCCGCACCAGGTCACGAAGGAAGTGCCCGTGCAGAAGTGCGTGACGGTCGCCGTCGAGGTGCCCGTCGAGAACGCCTGCGGCGGTGCTGCCGGTGGCTGTGGTGACGCCGGCTCGGCCGGCGGCTGCGGCAGCTGCGGCGACGCCGGTGCTGCTGGTGCCTGCGGCGGCGAGGCTTCGGCCTGCGGCAGCTGCGGTGGCAACGGCGGCTGCGGCAAGGGCTGCCGGAAGGGCTGCCGTCGCTGCAAGTAATTGCCGCGATCGGCAGGGCCTGCAACGGGTCCTGATGTGAAACAGAGGAGGCTGGGCGCCGGGCGCCCAGCCTCCTCGCCTTTTTTAGGATGGCCGAGCCCGCCGCGATGTGGTGAACTGGAGCCCTTCGGCACTCCACGGAGGCGGCAGGGATGCGGAACGCAGACACGGCGGATGATCCGGCGCTCGACGACCTCGGCGGCGGGGCGCTGGCAGGCGAGTCGCCGGCGGGGGAGGCGGCGGGCTGGATCACGGCGGCCCGCCGGTCGATCCGCGACGCCGACGTCAACTTCTTCGCGGTGTCGCCGGTCCGCTACTGGACCGATTTTCTGGTCAGCCTGGTGCTGGCCTACGCCGCGGCGTTCGCCTACCTGTCGCTGCCGTTCGGCACCTGGCCGCAGCTGCTGGCGTTTCCCGTCGCCGCGTTCTGGCTCTACCGGCTCGGGTCGCTGATCCACGAGGTCTGCCACCTGCGGCAGCATGAGATGCCGGCCTTCAAGGCGGCCTGGAACGCGCTGGCCGGCGTGATGATGCTCACCCCGAGCCCGTTCTTCACGCGGCATCACCGCGACCACCACAGCCGGCGGTTTTACGGCACTCCCGAGGACCCGGAATACGTCGCCAACGTGATGACGCCGGGCAGCCCGGCGAGCATCCTGGGCTACGCGGTGCACGTGCTCGCCTTTCCGGTGCTCGTGTTCCTGAGGTTTCTGCTCGCGCCGCTCACGTTCCTGCACCCGCAGCTCCGCGAGTGGACGCTCCGCCGTGCGTCGTCACTGACGCTCAATCGGCACTACGAGCGGCCGCTGACGCCGGCCGACCGCCGGGCCATCCTCGCCGTGGAGATCCCCTGCTTCCTGCGGGCGGCCCTGATCCCGCTGCTCGTGCTCGCGGGCCTCAACCACTGGTCGCGCATCCCCATGCTCTACGCACTGGCCGTGGCGACCGTGGTGCTCAACCAGCTGCGGCAGCTGGCCGACCACCACTTCGAGGGCGACGGCAGCCGCGTCGACATGGCGACGCACGTCCTCGATTCCTGCAACTTCACGCGGAACGACCCGCTCACGCTGCTCTTCTTCCCCTTCTCGATCCGCTACCACGCCCTCCACCACCTGTTCCCGTCGCTGCCCTACCACAACCTCGGCCGGGCGCACGCGCATCTGGTGCGGACGCTGCCGGACGACTCGCCCTACCGGCAGCTCGATCGGCCCGGCTGGTGGAGCGTGGCGAAGCGGACGATCCTCGGGCCGGCGGCGGCGAGCGTGTGATCGCCGCCGCGCGGCCGCGGGGTGGCGTCAGTGCGACCGCTGCTTGAGCAGGTCGCGGATTTCGGCGAGGAGTTCCTGGTCCTTCGTCGGCGGGGGCGGCGGCGGCTCGACCGCGGCGGCGGCGGCCTTCGATTTCATGATCCAGCCAAGGAACTTCACGATGAACAGGAACAGCGCGGCGGCCAGGATCAGGAAGCTGACGATGTCGCCCAAGAACAGTCCGAACGGGATCTTCTTGTCGCCGACGACGAAGGCCCAGTCCTTGTAGCTGCCGTCGCCGGGCATCACCACGCTCACCAGCGGCATGATCACGTTGTCGACCATGCTCGACACGATCTTGCCAAACGCCCCGCCGATGATCACGCCGACGGCGAGATCGATGACGTTGCCCTTGAAGGCGAAGTTCTTGAACTCCTCGAACAGGGAAAACGCTTGCTTCGTGGGCAGGGCCATCGGGGGTGTTCCTCGGGGATGGGGTGGGCCGGCCGCACCGGAAACTGGGGAGGTGCGGCCCGGATATAGCGAAGGAATGTAGCGGCGTTCGTGACGGCCCGGCAAGGCCCACGGCAGGCGGCGATGGGGCTCCCCGGTCCTGCGGCCGCGGCCGCGTGGGGATACGGGCGCTTGCGTTGGCGGTTGCCAGTTCTTCTATTCAGAAACGGCGGACGAATGGCCGCCTTGTGGGCCACCGGGCCCGCCGACGCGGTGCTGGACAACATCGACATCAGCGAGAGGATCACGAACATGGTGCAGCGGGGCCGGCTGGTCGGGCGGAACGGAATGAGGTCGATGCGGTCTGGTGCCGGACTCGTGGCGGCGATCGTGTGCGCCGCGGCTGGCGGCATGCTTCCGGTTCGGGACGCCGTGGCGCAGACGCAGGCCCAGGGCCAGACGCAGACCGTCGTGCAGGCCGCGGCCGCGTCGCCCGAGTTCGAGGCGGTGATCCGTCGCGAAGTGGAGGCCACGCTCAAGGCGTTCAACGCCAACGATCCAGCCGGCCTGGCCGCCCTCTTCATGGACAAGGGGGAGCTCGTCGACGAAAACGGCAACGTTTACACCGGCCGCGCCGAGATCGAGTCGCTCTTCAAGCAATTCTTCGCCAAGTTTCCCAAGGCGTCGCTGGGCATGGAGGTGACGTCGGTGCGGACCATCGGCGACAGCCTGGCCGTCGAGGAGGGCGTGCGGCAGATCGTGGCCGAGGAAGGGGCGGCCGCCGCGCAGCTGCGGTATGTCGCGGTCCGCGACAAGGTCGGCGACAAGTGGCCGATCGCCTCGTATCGGGAGTTCGCCGATGATCCCGCGCCGACCGCACAGGAGATGCTGCTGCCGCTGTCGATGCTGGTGGGCGACTGGGTGGACGAGAGCCCGGAGGGCACGACGTCGGTGACCTG
>JBIJCD010000176.1:0-7235 GCA_044344895.1 Pirellulales bacterium
GTCCGAGAGCCTCCCGTAGCAAAGTCCGCCGGCGACGAGCATGCCGCAGCCGGCGAACCAATCCGAGACGTGCAGCGGTGGACCGAATCCGGAACCTGGCGGCATGCCTTACGGCAGTCGGTAGACTCTGCTGCAGTGAACGCTGAGCGTCGTGGTTCGGGGATGCCTATGCCCCGTCGCCGGACGTTCGCTTCGGCCCTCCAGGCCTTCGCTCACTCGAAGCTGACTGCGCTTCGCCATCCCTGGCTTCGCTTGTCAGCTACGCCGGCTCTCAGGGCACAGGCATCCCCTTCCCGGGTCGTCGATCAGGGAAACTGGCTGCGCAAGCATCCCGTGCAGATCGTCTAGCCCTGTGTGAGCGTGCCCTTGGTGCTGGGCACGCCCGGCTGCCGGGGGTCGATCTCGACGGCCATGCGCAGCGCCCGCGCGGCGGCCTTGAAGACCGCCTCGGCGATGTGGTGGCCGTTGCGGCCGTGGTGGAGGATGGCGTGGAAGTTGGCGCCCGCCGTGGCGGCGAAGCTCTCCCAGAAGACCTCCACGAGCTGCGCGTCGAACGTGCCGATCGTGGGCACCGGGAAGGCGACGTCGAAGACCACCGCCTGGCGGCCGCCGAGATCGAGGGCTACCGTGGCCAGGGCCTCGTCCATGGGGATGATCGCGTGGCCGTAGCGGCGGATGCCGCGGCGGTCGCCGAGGCAGTCCTTCACCGCGGTGCCGAGCGCCCGACCGACGTCCTCGACCGAGTGGTGGCCGTCGACCTGGAGGTCGCCCACGCACTTCACCGACAGGTCGACGAGCGCGTGGCCGGCCAGCAGCGTGAGCATGTGGTCGAAGAAGCCGATGCCGGTCTGCACGTCGGCCCGGCCCGTGCCGTCGAGGTCGAGGGTGAGGCGGATGTCGGTTTCCGCGGTCTTGCGGGAGACGGTGGCGGTGCGGGGCATCGGAGGGCTCGTTCGCGGCAGGGTCAGATGGTTTTCAGGCAGGCGAGGAAGGCGTCGATCTCGGCGTCGGTGCCGACCGTGATCCGCAGGCCGTCGCCCCAGCCGGCGTAGTTCATGTAGCGGATGAGGATGCCCTGGGACTTGAGCGCCTCGTAGATCGGCCTATGGGGCCGCTCCGGGTGCGTGCACCAGACGAAATTGGCCTGGCTTTCCTGGGCCTGGTACCCGAGGGCCCGCATGGCGTCAGTGAGCCGGCGACGGGTGGCGATGATCGCGGCTCGGTTCGCGGCCAGCCATGCCTGATCGTCGATGGCGGCCGTGGCGGCCGCGATCGAGAGGGCGTCGCAGTTGTAGGAGTCCTTCACCTTGAGGAGTTGCTCGATGACGGATGGCTGGGCCACGGCGAAGCCGAAGCGGAGGCCGGCGAGCGCGTACGACTTGCTGAAACTCCGCGAGACGATGACGCGGGGGTTTTCCTTCACCAGGGAGAGGCAGTTCGAGTCGGCGAAGTCGCCGTAGGCCTCGTCCACCACGACGGCGCAGGGCAGCCGGTCGGCGAGGGCGGCGATGCGGGCCGGCGGGAGGAGCGTGCCGGAGGGGCTATTGGGGTTGGCGATGATCGCCAGCTTGATGGCGTCACCGCCGGCGGTCGTCGGCGCGGCGAAGCCGTCGGCGAGCGACCAGTCGCGGGCGTAGTGGAACTCATCGCAGCCGGCTGCCTGGATGCCGGCGAGCGTGCGGTAGAGGATGTAACTGGGATAGGGCATCCGCAGGCACTCCCCCGCCCCGACGAACGTGCGGACCAGGATGGTGAGCAGGTCGTCGCTGCCGTTGCCGCAGATGATCCAGTCGGGATCGACGCCGAGGATCTCGGCGGCCCGCAGCCGGAAGACGGTGGCCAACGGGTCCGGATACTTGGCGAGGGTGCGGCCAGCGGCGGTGGCAGCGAGGGCGCGGGCGACCGCCGGTGACGGCGGGTAGGGATTCTCGTTGGTGTTGAGCTTGATCCACTTCCCCCCCTGCGGCTGCTCGCCGGGCACGTAGCCGGCCAGCGCCGCGATGTCGGGGCGGACGGGGGCGGGGCTGCAAGCGCGGGGCGGAGGTGCGGGCACAGGGCAATCCCCGGGAAATCCTGACTCCAAAGCTTACAACAGTCGTTCGAACAATTCCGTGGCCGCGGTCGCCATGCGAGCGGGGAAGCGATCATCCTCCCGCACAGGAAGTCTCACTGTTATAACCGGATCGTGCTCCCCCGCCCTGCGTTTTGCGGCTTGATCGCCAGATGCGTCGGAATAGAGTGATTGTATGGGAAATGCGACCTTCAAGACTTGGTGTCCTGAGTCGGGGCCCGTGCCCTTGCTCGTGCGATGGTTCGTCACGGAGTGGTGCAACTACGCCTGTACCTATTGCCCCCAGACACATGACCGACGTGCGCCCAAGGGGAGATACACGGCGCATGCATTCGACAATCATCCGCTCGAGAGGTGGATAGAGTCGTTCGACCGCCATTTTTCTCGGCATCGCGTCTCGCTCGTGATAACCGGCGGCGAGCCGATGATCGACGCGAAGAATATGCCGGCCCTGCTGCGTCACCTCGTCGCGCAGGATTACGTTGCGTGCATTCGGATCGACACGAACGCATCGTGGAGCCCAGATCGCTACGCCGATATCGATTTGTCGAAAATCGTGCTGATGTGCACGTTCCATCCCGGGCAAGTCGACGAGTCAGCGTTCTTGGTCAACGTGCGAAGAATCCGCGATGCAGGATTCGTCGTCGGAATGGTGAATTACGTGATGGACGACTCCGCCATCGGAGAGTTTGAGCGCAGGCGAAAAACGTTCGAGATGGAAGGCCTTCTGCTGCACCCGAACCCGCTGTGGAATGGCGCTGGTAACTATGGCCCCGACGCACTCGCTCTCATGAAGTCGAGCCTGCCACCGCTCGATTTTGCCCACCGGGCGGGAAAGCGCATGCCCCTCGGAAGGCAGTGCCTTTTTCCTTCGATCAGCTACGAGCTGAAGTACACGGGGGAGGTGCGTGCCGGTTGCGGCTTCACAAGCGGTGATTTTTTCGCTGCCACGCTGCCGGCCAGGCCGCGCGGCTGGCGAAGATGTCCCTACACGACATGCGTCTGCCTCGACAAGTACTCGTTCCTGCGCGAGTCCGACAGGAATGTCACGCTCAATCCCCTCGCTGACTATGCCAGGGAGCTGTGGGCCATCGCGCACGCTGCGGATGGGGCGGGCATGTCGGTGCGATAGGCGCATCCCGGCCAATTCGCTCGCAGTCCGCCCCGAGTGCAGCGAAGCGGCGGCTACTGTGCCGCGACGTTGTGGCCGCGGGCTGCGTCATGCACGACGTCACGAATCAGTTGGGACCAGAGAGGCATGATGCTCGAGGCGGAGTACTTCCGGGCAGCGACACGGGCAGCGCATCCAAGCGTGTATCGCCGTTTGTCATCACGCATCAACTCCCGCAAGGCATGTGCGAGCGCACGCGTGTCCTCGGGCGGTACGAGCACTCCGGTAGCTTGGTGATCGACGATCTCCGGCGGTCCACTTGGGCAGGCGAAACTGACGACAGGTAATGCTGCGGCCATCGCTTCAACCATGGCGAGGCAAAATCCCTCGTATCGTGACGAAACGACGAAGAGATCGGCTGAATCGAGGAACGGCGTTGGATCCGAGGCCGCGCCTGGCAAGGCGATGCGATCACCGAGCCCCAGTGAAGCGATTGTCGCCTCGAGCGCGCGTCGTTCCGGCCCTTCTCCCACGATCACCAGCCGCCACTCAGCGCACTCGGGGCCCAGTGCGGCGAACGCCTCGATGAGCAGGTCGAATCCCTTGGCACGAACAAGTCTTCCGACGGCGAGCAGCGTCCGACTACCAGGGCATCGTTGCTGTTCCGCCGCTGGCGAAGGGAGGCCAAACGGAAGGAAATTGGGGATTGCGAGTATGCGGCAGCCTGGCCAGAGCCGCTCGCATCGCTTACGGATAGAGTCGTTCAACACTACGACGGCGGCCGCTCGCCTGTAGGCCCAGGGACGAAGCATGCGCCAGACCCACGGGATGCGGTGGCGTTCGGGGTCGCTGTGCTCGGTCGCGACGATCGGTGTCTGCAAGCCAAGCAACGAGATCAGA
Source organism: Pirellulales bacterium (assembly GCA_044344895.1). GTDB lineage: Bacteria > Planctomycetota > Planctomycetia > Pirellulales > UBA1268 > CAMCQY01. The sequence goes on from JBIJCD010000176.1 coordinate 4,083, forward strand.
ACGCCAACGTTCAGTACGTCCTCGTAACTGATCACCACGTCCGGCTGTGTGTTCACTATCAGTCGCCTTAAGTCCCTGGCTTGGTTCCACCGTTGCCACGGATTCAATCGCTGCAATGTGGTTTCGAGCCTGTAGGCTCGTCCGTCTGGGCGTGTCAGGGGCACGTGAATCACGCGATCATCGATCGGGAAAAAAGCCGGCTCGGAAGATGTGCACGTGACCAAACTGACCGAGTGACCAAGGTCGGCGAATTCTTTGGTTATGCCGGCGACGATCCGCTGAACGCCGCCGCAGTGAATGTCGAACGTAACGACGGTTATTCTCACGGCGTAGGCTCCAGCAGTCCGGCGTCGACTAGAAGTCGCGCCACGCTCTTGCGGACGCCAGCCTGTATCGCAAGGCGGTGTGGAGTGGAGATGCCGGCGGCGATGGCCTGTGCGAGTTGCGCGGTCGCCTTGGCGGGTGTCAGTTGATCGGGATCGAGAAAAAACGGTCGCCGATCGGTCAGTTTTGCGAATTCCTCGACTTTGCTGTCCCAGATGATCCCGACGCTGGGAACACCCAAAGAAAACGCGATGATGTGCGAGTGCAGACGTTGTGCCAGGACTGCTCGAAATCCGGCGATCATCCGGACGAGTTCCTCGGGACGTGCCGGTTTCGTGGCGATTGCGACGCGGCTTCGCAGGCCACTGTCCAGGGAGCGGTGGATGCTGGCGGCAAAAGCCTGGTCTTGTTCGTCGCCGTTGGTGAAGAGCGACACTGAGTGGCCGGCGAGATCGAGTGACGCGATGATGCCTTGCCAGAAGCATTGCAGGCGTTCGCTGGACAGGAGGCGGCAGATGCGCGGATCCGTGCCCGGGTAGCTCGTCAGGGGCGCCATGATTCCCAGGCCGATGCGGGCCGCGTTCTCCGCGCGGGCGATGTTGTACGCGTCGCCGGCACAGAAGGCCGGGTCGTGGGCGATCTGCACGCGGTCTGCTGTCAATCCAAGGCAACGGATGATGTTTTCGCGCGACGCTTCGTCACGGACGGAGCTGGCGACCGTGCGACAGTCCATCAGGAGTCGTGTCATGATCCGGCGGCCGAGGTGCGACCACCGATCTCCGACGCCACAGGCGTGAAATCCGATGCGACGGATTCGCCGCGAATGCCGGCGCAGCGCCGCGTCGAGTGCGACTGGAAAGAGCAGTTCATTGTCCATGAGCAACTGCCCGCCACCAATCAGGAACAGGTCGATCGGCGGTGCGCTCAGTCTCCCCGGAGGGCGACGTGCGAATAGCCACCAGACCATGAGGCGGCTTACCCGATACCAACGGAACAAGCGTCCATCTCGCACTCGCTTGACGGTGGCGATCGGGGGCTTGTCGGGGCCAGCGCTTGCCCATGCGATCCTTCCACTGAGGTCAAAACGCTCAATGACTGCGCTCGGTAGAAACGAGCGGCTGAGATGTTCCAGCGTCCCTGCGATGACGCCATCTCCCAGGTTCGGGCTGTAAATCTCGGCGCCGATGGTGATAGAGGGACTCTGGATGGTGTCCGTCATCGTGGCGAGGGTGCGGGCCTCTCGGTCTGCGATCGCGGGTTCAGTCTCAGGCATGGTCTCACGCGTCGACGGCCTTGAGAGAGCTTCGAGGCATCGAACCCTGAGAGAGAAGCCTGTTACCGGGGCAGGACCACGTCAAATCCCGGAGGGGCGTGATGCATGCCGATGGGAATTCGGCAGCCGAGCCTCCACGCTGCGGCGGTGGGCCGTCAGGCCCTCCGTGTCGGCGAGCGTGGCGATGTCGGCCGAAAGCTCCGCGAGATCGGCCGCCGTAAGACTGATCACGCTGCCGCCCCGCAGGAATTCGTTGGCCGAGAGGCCGGCCGCGAAGCGGGCCGTGCCCCCCGTCGGCAGGACGTGCGACGGGCCGGCGGCGTAGTCGCCGGCCGCCACGGGGCTGGAGGGGCCGAGGAAGGCGGCGCCAGCGTGCCGGATCCGGGCCAGCGTCGCCTCGGGGTCGCGGGTGTCGATCGACAGGTGCTCCGCCGCCAGTTCATCGGCCAGTTGCACCGACTCGTCGTCGCTACGGGTGACGACGATGGCCCCGAACCGCTCCAGGCTGTCGCGGGTGAGGTCCGCCCGCTCGAGTACCGCGATGCGGCGGTCGAGCGCGGCCGCCACGGCGTCGGCCACGGCCGCGCACGATGTGAGCAGGATCGCGGAGCCCGGCGAGTGCTCCGCCTGTGCCAGCATGTCGGCGGCCATGCACTCGGCATTGGCCGTGGCATCGGCGACGATGACGATCTCGCTGGGGCCGGCGATCGAGTCGATCGACACGTCGCCGTACACGTGCTCTTTGGCCAGCGCCACGAACAGGTTGCCCGGGCCGACGATCTTGTCGACCCGCGCCAGTCCCTCCACACCATAGGCGAGGGCCGCTACGGCCTGGGCGCCACCGGCCCGCATCACCCGGGTCACGCCCAGCTCGTGGCAGGTCGCCAGGACGTGCGGGTTTTCCGAGCCGAATTTCGTGGGGGGCGCCACCACCACGATCTCGGGCACGCCCGCCACCTGTGCCGGCACGACCGTCATGAGGAGGGTGGACGGATAGGCCGCGGCACCGCCCGGCACGCACACGCCCACACGGTCGAGCGGCAGGTAACGCTGCCTGAGGACACCGCCGCCGGCCAGCCGCACCTCGACGTCGCGGGCCAGCAGCGCCCGCTGGAACCGTTCGACTCGGGCCTTGATCCGCTGCACGGCCGCGAGAAAGTCGGGGTCCACCGCGCGATGCGCGGCCGCGAGGGCGGCCGGCTCCACGAACAGCGACGCCGGGGAGAGCGCGGCGGCGTCGATCCGCCGGGAATAGTCGAGGAGCGCCTCGAGGCCCCGTGTCCGCACGTCGTGGCAGATCCGCTCGACCACCTGCCGCGGGGTGAGCGGCTCGCCGAAGACGTCGATCGTCCGCTGCCGGCCGGCCGGACTCACCATCTCGCCTTGCGAAACCAGCGTGCTGCGGAGCGCGTCGAGCCGCCCCCTACCGGAAGGGCTGGAGAGGTCGATGCGTTGGCAGAGGGGCCGCGTCGTGGGCGAGGTCATGCCGACAGCATACCCACGAAGGTGCACGGCGGCAGATGGGGACGGCAGGAAGCTATTTTGCCGCGACGGCT
>JBIJCD010000361.1:0-4061 GCA_044344895.1 Pirellulales bacterium
TGTGCTCTCGTGCACATCCCGGTTTGGTGCAGCGACGGCTTCGGGGCGGCAAAAGTCTCGTCGCGTGGGCCGAGGCGGCCCAAAGCTCCTCGAGCGTTCGCCGACCCCTCGCCTCCGTCTCCAGGTTTGCCAAGTCGTCGCTACAGCTAAACCAGATGCGCTCTAGGCAGGGCGAAGGCGACCGGCACGCTGCCCTGACAGCATCGGCCCACTGGCAGATCGGCCCCCGTCAACGCTGTGGGAACCCGACCTGCTCCACCAGCCCGGCGACCCCTGCGGCGACCGTGTCTTCGACGCTGTCGGCCCAGCGGAACGCCGGCCGCCCGTACTCGTAGAGGAAGCCACCGCCCTCGTAGCCGCCCTCATCCCAGACCCGCCGCGAGGGGATGTAGGCCGCCATGTCGTCGGTGTAGCCCAGCACCCAGGTGCTCGGGCCCCACTGCGACTTGAACCGCAGCGCGTAGTCCACCACGGCCTCGCCCCCCATGCCGATCATGAGCGTACGGTCGCCCAGCCGCCAGGCGTGCAGCGGATACGGATAGCTCGCGGCAAACGTCTCGCCGGCGGCCAGCTTCCGCAACATCCGCGCCGCCCACCGCGCCTTGATGGCGTTCGGATCCGACAAGGCGGCCTGCAGGTCGGCGGCGTCGATTCCTCGGTCGTAACGGAGTTGTGCGATCGCGAACGCCGTCCGCACGCGGGGCACGACCGGCTCCAACGGGAGCCGCAGGGCCTCCTCGACACCGGCCGCAAGCATCAGCCCATACCGCTCGCAGAGTGCGATGCTCCGCCGAGGCAGCGGGTTCTGGTCACCGCCGCATGTGTTGACGAACAGCGCGGTCGTCCCCGGGTGCGACCGCTCCAGGGCCAGCTGCGCGAAACCGGGATAGTCGCCGCAGTACGTCGTGCCATTCAGCGTCGTCGGATGGCAGGCGTAGCCGAAGAGGATGGCATCGAGCCGACCGTCGGGCCGCGTCACCGTGAGCACGGGCACCGTGTGGTCGGTGACGCCACGAAGCCGCTCGCCGCGAGCCAACAGTGTCGGTACGTCGGCCTCCTTGTTGTCGCGCCGGTTCACGGCGAAGCCGGCATGGCCCACGCCCACGCGGATCGTCGCCGGCGCCAGGCCCGCAATGGCCTCGGCAACGAGCGAGACACAGCGGTCGACGCATTCGGCGGTGTAACGGGCGACCACCGCCTCCTGCGCGGCATCGACCGGGTAGTAGTCGATGAGGTCGTCGCCGAGCCGCGGACTGCAGTGGTTGTGGGAAAACGTGAGCATGACGCGGCTGCGTTCGAGGCCATGCTCGGTGGCGAGGCGTGCGAACACCCGGTCGCTCATGCTGGCCGGCACGCCCTGGAAGTCGCTCGTGATGAGCACCAGCCTGCCGCCGTCGGCGGCCTCGAAGGCCAGCGCTTTCATCCACAGGTCGTGCAACGCGCCATCGGGCACGCGCTTCGTGCCGTAGCCTGCCAGCCATACCGGCGCGGTCGGTGTGACGACAGCTCGGGCCACGCCCACCCGCCAGGACGCCCCGTCCGCACGGGCGCCTTGCGGCCACGATCCGCCGAGCAGGGCCACACCGACCACGAGCACGGCCAGACGCTGTCCGTACCAAAAGGACCGTCTCGTGTTCCGCCACACCTGTCCCTGTCGCATCATTTTTCAGCTGCCCCGTCACGGCGGACCTGCAGCAGCGGCTCGTACTGCTGCCGCTCCGTCGCGACCAGGAGGGCCATCGCTCCCCCGCGGTCGTCGCGACCGAGGATCGCCGGCCGGTCGTAGTAATCGCGGAGCGACCTCTGCTTGCCCGTGCCGGTGCAGACGTCGACGAGCGTGCCGTCGTCGGCGATGCGTCGCTTCAGGGCCTCCCAGGCCCGCTCGGCCGGTGGTCCGAACGTCGAGGCGTCGAGGCGGCCGGCGCGGATCCCCCGCATCAGCGCGTAGGTGATCATCGCCGTCGCCGTGAACTCCCGATAGCTTTCCGGGTGATCGATCACCTGGTGCCAGCAGCCCGAGAAGTCCTGATGGGGCAGCAGGGCGGCTAGATGCGCCCGATGCGCCGCGAGCAGCTCATCCCGGACGGGCGACGAGTCGGGCAGCTCGTCGAGCGACCAGCAGAGACCGAGGGCCGGGAAGCCGTTGCCGCGTCCCCAGGCCGACTCGTCAAGCGGCGAATGGCGGTAGAGCCCGTCCTGTCTCAGGCAGAGCTTCTCGATGAATCGCAGGTTCCGCAGGCAGGCGTCGGCATACCTGGCCTCGCCGGTCAGCCGGGCGGCCTGAGCCAGGATCGGGCAGCCCATGAACACGGCGTCGCTCATCTCGTTGTGCAGCGGCATTGCCTCCCGCAGCGTGCCGTCGGCGGCAAAGGCGGCGTCGGCCGCGGCCCGGACGAGTTCGACGTACCGCCGGTCGCCGGTCAGCGTCGCCAGCTCGCCGAACACGAGGTGCCCGGGATAGACAGAACTTCCGCCCGACCCGCCCAGGGACGGCTTGCCGTCCGCGGCGTAGGCGCGCGTGGCCTCGAGCGCGGTCGGCGAAGGGGCCGCCGCGGCGCCGTGGTCGATCCGCTCCTGGCGGAGCCTGCCGATCAGGGCCAGCGCGGGAATGTAGACGACGCTGTCGAGCTTCTTGCCGTAGACCTGGAGCAGCTGGCCGGAGATCTCCCGGGCGGAACGTGCGGCGCGGCGCTCCAGCTCCACCCGGGCGGGCGCGGGGGGCAGTCGTATGCGGGAGAGCGCGGCGTCGAGCGTGGCGAGGTAGCCCTTGCCACCCGTCACCACCCGCACCGCGGGCACGACGCCGACGCCAGCGGGTTTTTCCCGGACGAGCTGCGCGGCGAGCGAGTCGTCGACCGGCAGCGGCATCGCGCCGGGCAGGTGCCCGGCCAGCTCGCGGAGCGGCGGCAGGTCGGACTCGGGCACGAACCAGTGCTCGCCCTCGCCGGCGACGACCTCCACCACCAGGTCGGGCGGCTCGATGCCGATCCAGCGCCACAGATACCGCCGCTCCGGCTCGCTCGAATGGTCGTAGAAGCCGCCCTGTGGCGGGTAGCCACGGGTGAGGTCGGCGCGGGATCCGGCGGCCGTGGCCCCGGGCGGTGCGCCCACCAGCGACCGGCCGCCGGCGCGGCCGGTGACGATCGAGTCGACGAGCCCGGCCGCGATCGCGTCCCACTCGCGCTCTTCCATCGGTGCCACCACAAAGAGCAGCTGCCGACGGCCGGGATCGCGGCCGGCCCACGTTCCGGAGACCGCCAGCAGCGGCTCTCCCTGCCGGGTCACGCCGATGGCGGTGGCGTGCCGCCGCCAGTCGGGGCCGGACAGCTCGCCGGGTGGCTGGGCCATCGCCTGCACCGCCGCCACACCGAGCAGGCAGCACACGACCAGCCGCTTGGGGCAGTTGGGGAAACGGAGCGCGGCCAGAGTGAACGCTGGATTGCGGAGCATCATCGCAGCGCGAAATCCGGCGGGGGTGGGCAGTCGGGATTCACCCATTGGATCACGGCTGCCCAGTCGGCGCTCTCCACGTCGTGCTGGAGGTAGCCGTGCACCGGCTTCACCACCTGCCAGCCATCCTTGAGGTGGGCCGACAGCACGGGATCGGTTCGCTGCCCGTCGACCACCTCCCGCACGTACCGGTCGGCCGGTACGACGGCGGCCACGGCGGCGTAGCCCGGTAGCCGGCTGCCGCCGACCATCCGCCACAGCCGCTCCTCCACGACGAGGCTCCGCGTGGCGTCGGTCAGGGCGTGGGCGAGGCCGTGGTGCTGGTGCTCGGGGCTGACGAAAACATCGGCGCCGTAGAGCGTGGGGCCGTGCGGGTCGTGGTCGCGGAACGTGCCTCGGGCGGTGAGCACGTCCCAGGAATCGTCGACGTGGTAATCGGCCATCCGCAGCCGCAGGGTGAAGTGCACGCCGACGGCCGCGGCCGTCGGCACGTGCTCCGCGACGAACTGTCCCTGCGGGTAGACCGACTGGTGCTGGGCCAGTTCATCGTCCGTGTAGGGCGTGTCGTGCGGGTAGACGATCCGACAGATCTCGCGGATCGCGGCATAGTC
>JBIJCD010000449.1:0-3159 GCA_044344895.1 Pirellulales bacterium
GGTAATCGTCTGGCAGCGGCATGGCGGGGCGTTGTCCTTCCGTGCACCGAGGCTTGTGCAGCCCTCAGAATACCGTGGCGAGAAGCCGCCCCCAAAGCCTACGCCTGGTGGTGAACCGCTGGCTGGCGGGGCTACACTGCCGGTGGGCGTGACGGCCGATGCCGACTCGCGTCGGCCCACAGAGCCTCGCCCGGATATCCCAGCTCGTTCGTCGTGGAGTGCACGATGCGTCCGCTCGCACTGATGCTCACATGCCTGGCGCTGGCCGTCGCGGTCGACACCGGCGCTGCGGAGCCCTTCCTCGAGACGCAGGATCTGTTCACGGTGGGCGACGACCCCGCCTACAGCGTCTATCACATCCCCGGGATCGTCGTCACGGCGAAGGGCACGGTGCTCGCGTGGTGCGAGGCCCGCAAGCGGGCCGCGGGGGTCAGCGACTGGGACGACATCCGCATCCTGCTGCGGCGGAGCACGGACGATGGCCGCACGTGGAGCCCGCCGCGGAGCGTGGTCAATGTCGAGGGGCCGAAGCAGAAGAATCCCTTCGCGCTACGGATGAAGAACGTCGACCACAACGACGTGACCTACAACAACCCTGTGCTCATCGCCGGCCGGGACGGCACGGTCCACATGCTCTTCTGCCTGGAATACATGCGGTGCTTCCACCAGCGGAGCGACGACGACGGCGTGTCGTGGAGCCGCCCCGTCGAGATCACGGAAACGTTCGCGGCGTTCAGCCGGAACTACGATTGGAAGGTGCTCGCCACCGGGCCGAACCACAGCATCCAGCTGCGCAGCGGCCGGCTCGTCGTGCCCGTCTGGCTGTCCACCGGCGCCGGCGGCAACGCCCACCGCCCCAGCGTGACCGCGACCATCTACAGCGACGACCAGGGCGTGACCTGGCACGCGGGTGACATCGCGGTCCCGTGCACCGACGAGTGGATCAACCCGAATGAGACCGTCGCCGTCGAGCTGGCCGACGGCCGCGTGATGCTCAACGTCCGCAACGAATCGAAGATGCACCGGCGGATCGTCACCACGAGCCCGGACGGGGCCACCGGATGGAGCACGCCGCGTTTCGACGACGCCCTGCTGGAGCCGATCTGCATGGGCGGCATCGTCCGCTACGCCCACGGCGGCCGAAGCCTGATCCTCTTCTCGAACCCGCACAACCTCGAGGGCGCGAGGGAAACGACGCCCGAACCCGGCAAGAGCCGCGACCGGCGCAACGTGAGCGTGAAGATCAGCTGCGACGAAGGTCAGACCTGGCCCGTCAACAAGCCGGTCGAGCCCGGCCCGAGCATGTATTCCGACCTGGCGGTGACTCAGGCGGGAACGATCCTCCTCTTTTACGGCCGCGGAACGGCGCGGCACTTCGCCGGTGCCAGCCTGCGGCTCGCCCGGTTCAACCTGGAGTGGCTTGAGCGGCCGTGAAGCTCGCCGGAGAACGCCCGTGGATCAGGGTGCCAGCGCCCGGCGGAGGACCGGCTCGAAGATGTCGGCCTGCCGCATGAACCCCAGATCGCTTGCATGGGAGGCGTCGGTGGCCCCCTCGGTGTCGTCGCCGTAGAGGTGGTCTCCCTCGATGTAGAACAGGCCCTTCACGCCATCCTTCACCAGCTGGTCGTGGGCGGCCCTGAGCGCGGCGTGGTTGGCGGTGTGGTGTTTGTCGCGGTCGGGAATGATCCAGGAATTCGTGTTGCGGCGGTCCTCCACCAGCACGATCGGCGTGGCCGGGCGGGCCTCCCGCAGCTGCCGCACCAGCGATCCGCACTTGGCGGTGACGTCGGCGGCCCCCATGTTGGGCAGGCAGTCGATCACGTAGACCGCCGCATCGACCTCCGTCAGCAGGCTGCCGACGGCCGCATCCATCTTGCCGTTGCCGGAAAAGCCGAGGTTGAGCACCGGCCGGTCGAACCGGCGGCCGAGGATCGCCGTGTGCACCATGCCCGGCCGCGATGCGCATGCCCCATGCGTGATCGACGTGCCGTAAAACACGATCGGCTTCGTGCTCCGCGGCGGCAGGCCCTCGAAGGTCGCCCCGGCAGGCACCCCGATCTCGAGCGACTCCACGCCGTTGTAGAGCGGCAGGTAGGCGGCGTACTCCCGCATGCCCGGCGCGAGGCCGCCGATCACGACCGTTTCCTTGGTCACCATCACCCAACGCCAGTTCCCCTGGTCGTCCCGCGCGTAAAGATCGAGGCCGCTGACGCCGGTGGCCGGCATGTGGGGCATCCCGATCTGCTTCTTCGACAGCGTGTAGCGGGCGTAGATCTCCCGCGCGTCGGTCTTGAATCGGGCCATCATGCCGGCGCTGTCGCGGCTGAGATTCCAGACGGCGTCGGTCACTCTGCCCTGCGCCTTCGCCGGGAACCGGTCGAACCACCTTGTGCGCTCCTGCTCGCCCCAGCCCCGGCCCTCCACGCCCCACATGGTCACGTCGTGCCACCGCGCGTCTGCCGGGACCGCGGTGGCGGGCTTGGCTGGGGCGGGAGCGGCGGCTTTCGGCACGGCCACGGCCTGCGGCACCGCTACGGCCGGCCAGATGGCGACGATGCCGGCGACACACAGTGAAGCGATGATTCGGCCGGTGCAGTGGCGATGCATCCTGATGCTCCTGGGGTGGTGTGAACGATCCGCTAACGCAGCAGTTCCAGCGCGGCCGTGGTGACCGCGACGACGCCCGTCTCCAGCGTCGGTTCGGCGTCGGGATAAAACTCCGCCGAGTGCAGCGACGGAGGCGTCGCGCCCCGCTCCGTGTAGGCCCGGAGCCTGGGCTCCGTCACCGTGCCGAGCCGGAACATCAGGATCGGCACGCCAGCGATGCCGTAGCGGCTGAAATCCTCCGCGCCCATCGACTGCTCCGCCGGCGTCACGCTGCCGCCGCCGAGCACCCGGCGGAACGCCTCCTCGACGCGGGCCGTGAGCGGGGCGTCGTTCTCCAGAGCCGGCGTGCCCGCGCCGATCGTCACGGTCGGCTCCGGCGCCCGTGCTCCGGCGGCCACGGCGCGGGCCTTTCGCTCGATCCCCTGGAGCAGCTGCGTCCGCACGTCCGGCGAGTAGCTCCGCACGGTGAGCTGCAGCTGGCAGGAGTCGCCGATCACGTTGTGCTTCGTGCCGCCGTGGATCGAGCCGACCGTGATCACGGCGGCCTCGGTC
>JBIJCD010000232.1:0-6051 GCA_044344895.1 Pirellulales bacterium
CGCCACGCACACGGCCGAGGCGCCGGTGCCGCAGGCCATGGTGATGCCGCTGCCACGCTCCCATGTCCGCATCCGCACACGATCCGGCCCCTGCACCTCGACAAAATGCACGTTGACCCGGCGCGGAAACAGCGGATGCGTCTCGATCCGCGGACCCACCGCCTCCAGGGGCACCCGGGCGACGTCGCTGCAGTAGAAGACGACGTGCGGGTTGCCCATCGACACGCAGGTCATACGCGGATCGAGTCCCGCCTCCTGCCACCAGGCTTCCGGTCGCCCCAGCGCCGCGCACTCCATGTCGATCACGCGGCCCCCCGCGGCCGCGGGCAGGTCCACCGGCACGTCGGCGGCGGCGAGTAACGGCTCGCCCATGTCGACCCGCACCCGCGAACGCCGTGGCCCCGCCGGCGTCACCACCAGCGTCAGCACGCCCCGGCCCGTTTCGATCGTCACCGGCCCGGGGGCGGCACGGCCGCGGGCCACGACCAGATGGGCCACGCAGCGCACCCCGTTGCCGCACATCTCCGACTCGCTGCCGTCGGCGTTGAACATCCGCATCCGCGCCGTGGCCACGGCCGACGGCAGCACCAGCACCAGGCCGTCGCCGCCGACGCCGAAATGCCGGTCCGCGATCCGCGGCGCCAGCGCCGCCGGATCGGCCGGCGTAGGCTCCGCGAAGCAGTCGATGTAGACGTAGTCGTTGCCCGCGCCCTGCATCTTCACGAAATGGATCGGTCGTGCCGTCATCTGCCCTGCCCTCGAAAAGAAACGCTCGTCCCGGAACCCGCGCACCAGTATTGCACCTGGCACCGGTTCACCACTGGTTCTCCCTCCGCCCCGCCGCAGAGCGCGGCGTTTCCGGCCCGCGGCGCTGCGACTGCAGCTTCTGGATCGCCGCTGCCAGCGTGGGGAATGCCTCGCTTGTCATCTCCGGGTGGGCCAGCGTGCCGTCGACGTGGATCAGCATGAACTGGCCGCTGGCGCCGCCGAGCACGCGTTTCATGGCGGGGAGCTGGGTGGCCGAGTCACCCATGATCGACCGGAAGGTCATGTGCACGTTGGAATCGAAGTCGACCTCGCCGTTGCCGACGAGGCTGATCGCATCGCCCGAGAGCTCGATGTTGTCGAGGTAGGCGCGGGGCCCCTCGATCCGAAAGTCGACGTCGCTCGAGCCGAACGCACTGCGGTCGGGCGCCTTGATCCGCAGCATCTTCAGCATCGCCACCACGAGCGGCAGCTCATAGATGTCGGCGTCCCGCAGCCGCACCTGGCCGCGGCCGGCCAGCGAGTGCGTGCCGACCCGCGATCCGCTCACCTCCACGGAGCCGAAGACGCGGCCCCGGTAGGGGTGGGCCGCCGCCAGCGTGTCGCCGGCGAGCCGCTCCAGGTCGGCCTCGGCGAGCGCCGCCGCCACCGCGAACCCTCCGCCCTCGCCGGCCGCGACGCTGCCGTCGATGAGGAGCGTGCCGCCCGCCACGCGGGCCGACACCCGCCGCGTCGCGCCCGGGTCGCCGCCGCGGGCCGCGGTGGCGCCGAACCGCACCCCGGCGGAGTCCATCGCCAGCGGCCCCTGGATGGCCGTCAGCTGCAGACCTCGCCAGGTCGCGCTGTCGATCGCCATGTCGCCGAACGTCTGCCAGGCGCGGCCGTCGGACTGGCCGCGCAGGCGGATGCCCCCGTGCACGTGCTCGATCGGGGTGCCGACGTCGATCGCGCCCTGCTCGACGTCGAGATGCATGTCCCACGACGCGGCCGGCGCTCCCGCGGCGGAATGTATGTCGAGCGATCCGGCGAGCGACAAGAGCCCGCGGAGCCGCACCGCGGCGATCGCCTGCTGCAGGCCGGCGGGCAGCGCCTGCAGCACCTCGTGATCGGCCCGGAAGCGGTCGGCGGAGAGCTTCTCGAACGACACGTGCCAGCCGCCGCCCGGCGCGAACCGGCAGACGCCCTCGGCCGCCACGACGGTGCGGGCGTGCGTGCCCCGCACGCGGTCGAACCGCAGCTGTCCGTCCTGCCATGTCAGCTGCCCCCGCAGCCGCTCCAGCCGGTAGGGAAACCAGGCCGGCTCGATCGACACGGTGTCGCCCTGGGGCGTGGCCCGCACCTCGACGACGGTGCGTCGCGCCTTCACACGGTGCCGCACGGTCGCGGCAAACTCGGCGTTGCCGCGCGGGTCGACGTCGTCCCAGATTTGCCGCATCGCGGCGGGCAGCGCGTCGCGCAACTCCCGCTCCAGCACCACCCCTGTCCCGACGAGGTTGAGCGTGAGCTCGCCGTCGTCCTCGCCGTCGGGCACCAGCATGCCCGAGCAGCGGACGACGCCCGTGTCGTTGGAGCCGGTGATGTCGCGGAGCGTCCAGTGGCCGCGGTCCATGCGGACGCTGCCCGACACGTTCGAGAGCGGATAGGGAAACCCGGCGTAGGACATGCTGCACTGCGAGAGCCTGATGCCCAGCGAGTTGGCGTGGCCGCCGGGCAGTTCCGGCGACCTGTCGTGGCGGAAGACGAAGTCGAACATCCCGGCGGCCCGCAGGCTGCGGACGATGTCGGCACTGCGCGGGGGCATGGCCGCCAGCAGCGCGTCGTCGATCCGCATGCCGTCGCCGCGCACCTCCAGCGAGCCGACGGTTCCGCCCGCCGGCGGCGGCGCCGTGCGGAAGCTGCCCTGCACCTGCACCGGGTGGCCGCCGGCCTGGCCCGACAGATGGATCGACAGCGTGCCGTCCTGCAACACGACGGTGCCCACCGTGCGATCGAGCCGGTAGGGAAACCGGTAGTGGGTCAGCGACACGTTGCGGCAGCGCACGGAGATGTCGGGGGTGACCGCGCCTTGCCGGCGGGCGACCTGGGCCCGCAGGTCGATCTCCCCGGCGGGCAGCAGCTTGCTCCAGTGCGACGCGAAGGCGTCGGGCAGCAGCCCCTCCCAGTGGCGGCCGACGATCAGGCGTTCCGCCTCGATCAGCACGTCGAAGTCGGCCGTGGCGTTCCAGCCGGCGTAGCGGCCGCTGCCGCGCAGCAGCGTCGATCCGGCGTGGGCCTCGAGCTGGTCGAACTGCAGGCCGTCGCGATCGGCCCGGAAGGCCGCCGTCACGTCGCTCATGGCGAAAGGAAGCGACGCGTGCTCGAAGCGACCCGATTCGAGCCGGCCCGCCACGGCAAAGACGGCGTTCTCCAGTGCGGCGGGATCACCCGCGACCTGCCACTCGAGGCCGATCCTCCCGCGCAGGCCGGAGGCCTGGGAACGCAGCGAGGCTGCCGCCTGCCCGGGCGCCACCGCGGCGACGGCTGCTACCAGCTGCGGTGTCAGCTCCAACGACTGCACCGTACCCCGCAGTTCGAACCCGCCCGTGCCGATGGCCACACGGCCGCCGAAGGCGAGCCGCTCGAACGAGTCGCTGGTGGCGGTGCCCCGCACGGTGGCCCAGCCGCCTCCACCCGCGGCCGCCTCCGGCTGGACGTCCATGGCGATCTGCCGGACCATGGCGCGGGCCTGCCGCGGCACGTCGTCGACCAGCAGCGTGGCATCCTCGATCACCACCGGCATCATGCCCCCATCCCGCGAGCGGGGTCGCGCCAGCGAGGCCACCGTCCAGATCCCGTCCTGCCGCCGCACCGCGTGCACGACCGGGCGTCGCAGCCGCACCGCCGTGATCCTCGGCACCTGGGTGACGAGCTCGGTCAGATCGGTGCTGCACGCCAGCCGGATCTCGTCGACCCAGAGCACCTGCCGCCACTCACGGGGCAGGGACGGATCGACGATCGACACGCCGCGGACGACGATGCCCTCGCCATCGACGAGACTGGCGGACTGCACCTGCACGACATGCCCGGGAAACTCCTGCGCCAACCGCTGCTGCACCCGGCCGCGAACCTCCTCGCCGAGCCGGCTGGAGCCGACCGCCGCCGCGGCGATGACGCCGGCGACCGTCAGCGGCAGCGCCCAGCGCACGAGCGTCCACAGCGTTTCGGAGAGCGGTTTCACGGTGTCGGGCCCGGGGACGTCGGCGCGCACGGACGGCGCGACCGCGGGGGGGCGGGAAAGTACGTGGGCCGCCGCCGGAGGGTCAAGGCACCGTCCCCGAGCGGCGGCCCGAGCCGATGCCGCATCCCTGTTCCCCCAGCCTGCGGCCCCCTGCTATAGTGCCCGCCTTGTCGCCGGGGGATCGTCCCCAGGCTCTCCCAGTTCGTGGTGCCTGTGGCCGGCGTCCAGACGCCAAGGCCCTCATCAGCCTTCTTTTCGGGGACTCCTCGCATGAAAGCGACTCACGACCACCGCGACCACTCCGACTCGGCCGAGCCGTCTGGCGCGCGGGGGCTCAATCCCCAGCGGCTGCTCTGGGCCGGCTTCATGGCGATCCTCGCCGCCGGCGTCGGCTTCTCCATCCGGGCCGGCATCCTCGGCCAGTGGGCGGAGCAGTACGGCTTCACGCAGACCGAACTGGGGGCGATCACCGGCGGCGGGCTCACCGGATTCGGCATCATCATCCTGCTGTCGAGCCTGATCGCCGACCGCATCGGTTTCGGGCCACTGATGTTCGCCGCGTTCGTGATGCACCTGGTATCGGCGGCCCTCACACTCGCCACGGGAGCCGCGTACGAGGCCGGCGGCAAGCCGCTGGCGTTCCAGTGCCTGTTCTGGGGCATGTTCCTGTTCGCGATCGGCAACGGCATCGCCGAGGCGGTGGTCAACCCGCTGGTCGCCACGCTGTTCCCGAAGAACAAGACGCACTATCTCAACATCCTGCACGCCGGCTGGCCCGGCGGCCTGATCCTCGGCGGCCTCGCCAGCTACTTCATGGCCGGGGGCGTCAACGGCAAGGCGGTACCGTGGCAGTTCCAGATCTCGCTGTTCTTGGCGCCCGTGGTGCTCTACGGGCTGATGATGCTCGGACAACGGTTCCCCAAGAGCGAGGCGAGCAGTTCGGGAGTCAGCTACCGCGACATGCTGGGCGAACTCGGCCTGGTGGGCGCCGCGGTGATCTGCGGTCTGCTCGCCCTGTTTTTCAAGAGCGACCTCGGCCTGCCGCCGCTGGTCGCCGGCGGCATCGCGGCGGGACTGCTCGTCGCCTTCGGGGCGGCGACGGGATTCCGCTTCGGCCACCTGCTGCTCGCCGCTTTGCTGCTGATCCATGCCATGGTGGGCTACGTGGAACTCGGCACTGATTCATGGATCTCGAAGATCACCGGCACGATCATGAACAGCCCGGCCAACGGGCTCTTGCTGTTCGTCTACACGTCGGGCCTGATGTTCGTGCTGCGGTTCTTCGCCGGGCCGATCGTGGAGCGGATCTCCCCGCTGGGGCTGCTGGCCGCGTCGGCACTGTTCGGTGCCATCGGACTGACGCTCCTGGGCAATGCCCAAGGGGCGCTCATGTGCGTGATCGCCGCCACCGTCTATGGCATCGGCAAGACGTTCCTCTGGCCCACCATGCTGGCGGTGGTGAGCGAGCAGTTCCCCAAGGGCGGGGCCATCACGATCGGCGCCGCCGGCGGCGTGGGCATGCTGGCGGCCGGACTACTGGGCGGCCCCGGGATCGGCTTCCTGCAGGACCAGAATGCCTCGACCAAGCTCCGCGAATCGAGCGCCGCCGTCTACGATCGCTACAAGGCGCCGAAGGAGAACGAGTTCCTGTGGATGAAGACCGTGGGCCTCGACGGCTCCAAGGTGGGCGTGCTGGAGGACGGCGGCAAGGAGGCCCAGCGGGCGCTCGACTTGATGGAGCGGCAGCATGCCAAGCCGGATGCCATCGCCGCGCAGCGGAAGCTCGTCGACTGGTGGACAGCGTCGGCGGCCGAGGCGGCCACCGACAAGCCGCTCGTCGACGGTGCCGGGCTGTACGGCGGTCGCCAGGCGCTCAAGCTGACCGCATTCGTACCGGCGACCATGTTTGCCTGCTACGCGCTTCTGCTGGCCTGGTTCGCCACCCGCGGCGGCTACAAGGCCCGCGGCATGCACCACTGACAAGCGCGGCTAGAGCGCATCTGGTTGAGCTGTAGCGACGACTTGGCAAACCTGGAGACGGAGGCGAGGGGTCGGCGAACGCTCGAGGA
>JBIJCD010000177.1:0-7196 GCA_044344895.1 Pirellulales bacterium
CCGGGCGAACCGACGGCCGTCCACCGCACCGCGGTCCTCGAATCGCTGCGGTCGCTGCGGTGCCATCTCCAGATCCACTTCGCACAGGAGGAATCGGGCGGCTTCCTCGAGGAGGCGGTGACCAGGATGCCCAGGCTTTCGGCCGCGATGCGTTCGATCCTCGGCCAGCACCCGGCGCTGCTCCAGGAACTCGACGGCGTCATCGCCGGCCTCGAGTCCGCTGCGGTCTCTCAGCCCGCCTGGGAGGCTGCCAGCCGGTCCTACGAGCGGTTCGCCGACCACATGACGGCCCACGAGCAGCGGGAGAATGCCGTCGTCCAGGAGGGCTACTGCGAGGATCTCGGCCTCTGCGAATGACGCCGCCGGTCAGCTGTCCGGCGACGTTTCGATCGACCGCGGCACGAACGTGACGTCGAGCGGCGTGACCTTCTGGATTTTTGCGATGTCGAGCCGGACGGGCTTGGCGTCATCGGCGGAGCCCGGGGGAAATCCGAGAAGCTCCACGGTGGGCGGCCGGATCACGAGGCGATGCGGCTGGAGCCGCATCCGGGCGACGCCCCCGGATTCCGCATGCTCTTCGACCTCGATCTCGCGGCAGTCGGTGATCGCGCCGCTGAGCGTCGAGATCAGCCGCGGCCGACCGGCATAGCGGGCGGGGTCGATGCCCTCCACCTCGAACACCCGCCGCGCCTCCTGCAGCCGCTTGAGCATCTCGGCGGGCAGGTCGCGTTCAAGCTTGTGCCGCAGCGACTCGATGCCTGTCCAGAGGATCGTCCCCTCGAAGGGCCGCAGCAGGTCGCGGCCCATCGTGAAGGCGACGAGCTCGAGCAGCGTGAGAGGCTCCGGCGGGATCTTCCTGCCCGTGTCGCCTCCCCGGGCCAGCTGCCAGCCCGACCGGCGGTCACCCGGGAGTGCCGCCCGATCGACCGGGTAGCCGCAGGTCAGCAGGAAGTCGCAGTCGCGGTGGAGCGTGCGGGTCGACAGCCGGGAGAGGCCCAGCCGTTCCTTGAGCTGGGCGATCAGCGTCTGGTCGTCGATCGGCTGGTGGGCGTTCGAGAGGATGTCGAGGAGGGCGAAGATCCGGAGGAATTGCTCGTGGCGGGAGAAGTTTCTCGGCATAGTCGGGTGGGCAGGCAGAGCTTCTCCCTGAGTCCTTCAGCAGGGAGATGGTCCGCGATGGGTCGGCACGGTTGGTCAGGGGCCAGAAACGCTGCTGGCTGGGGATTCTCCCCCCACGACACGACGCGATGCAATCGGGTTGGATCGCAGTCGAGCCTGACCGGCCGGGCGGGAACGGCGGAACGCCGGCAGCCGTGGCTCAGGCAGCGGCACGCGGCTGCCCAGCATCAGCCGCCAGCCGCATGCCGCCGAGCACCGCATGCCAGATCTCGGCCGCTTCGGTCAGTGAGTCGACCATCGACAGGAGCTGCCGTCGGGTAAGGTCGCCGTCCTCGATCACCGTCTCCACGACCATCCGCAGGTTGTCGAAGTCGGCGTCGAACTCCACGCCTACCAGCGGCGTTTCGGCCGCAGCCCGACAGAGTTCCCGACACGTGGCGGCCGCATCGGGTCCGACCGCGAAGGCCCGCTCGATCGTCACCCGGCACCGCCGGCCCTCGTCGGGCGTGGCGATCTGCAGGATCACCAGCTTTTCGTCCCGAAGGTTGCGGTACTCCCGAGTGAGCCGCACGACACGGATCAGCCCCTGCTCCACGTCTTCGTGATGCCTGATGCGAGCCGCCGCCAAGAACTCCGCGCACCGTTGCAAACGCACAGCCATAAACACACTCCTAGCTGCAGGAAGGCCAGACCGTACCACACCCCCCCCGTGAGGTATACGCCAGCTTAGGAAAAGTCTTGCGCCTGAAAGGAAAATTTTCGACCGCGCGCGGCTGCGGCCTTCCTGCACCTCGCAAACCCCCTCGTGTCGCGGACCAACCGTGCCGTCTGCCACACCACGATGGCGTTCTGGTCAGCAGCTGCATCCTCATCTGCAAGCCGCGCATCGTCACACGGACGACGTGCCGAGCACTTCCCACAGTAGGATTGCCATGGGGTCCGCCGGTTGCCTCATCAGCATCGCGGGCTGCGCGGAATCGGCGGCCAAGCCGCCAGCCGCGAACACAATCGCACTGCTGCTCTCGGCGTGGCAAGCGTCGGGTGACCACAGCCATCTCGTCTCGCTGCTGGCTGCAACGCGGCCGCTCATGGAGCACACGGCCGCTCGCACGCTCCGCCACCATCACGTGAACGATCCGGCCGCCGTCGACGACTCGGTGTCGCGGGTGCTCGATCACCTGCGGCGGCTGCCTGGCTCGTCGGCCGGCGAACGGGTCGTCGCCCGGTTCGTTGTGCCAGCCGCCGCCGCTGAACTGCCCGGCGACGTAGGCGCGGCCTACATCGTCACACTCACACACAATCGGGCGCGGGATGTCGCCCGCAGCCGACGTCGCATCAAGCACCGCATCGCCTGCTTTTCGGAACTCTCAGCCGCTGCGACCAACGGCCTCGCGGCGCACGCCGAGGACGGTGCCGCTCCCGGAAATGGCGCGTCGCCGCTGGCGGCCACCTGCCTACGGCTGCACGAGTTGATCCCACTCCTGAAATCACGGGAGCGGGCGGTGATCGAACTCCTGCTCGACGGGAAGACCCAGGTCGTCATCGCCCACGCACTCAACGTCTGCGAGGGAACGGTGTCGCGGCTGCGATCGAAGGCGATCGCAACGCTTCGCCTGCTGCTGACCGAGTGACGGCCACGGTCACTCGAAAACGACCGTCCGCCGGCCGTGCAGGAAGACCCGCTCCTCGAGCACGAGCCGCACCGCCTTGGCCAGCACGAGCTTCTCCACGTCGCGGCCGGCCTGCGCCATCCGTTCCGGCGTGAACGTGTGGTCGACGTGGATCACGTCCTGGGCGATGATCGGCCCGTCGTCGAGCTCCGCCGTCACGATGTGGGCCGTGGCCCCGATCACCTTCACGCCCCGGGCGAAGGCCTGCCGGTAGGGGCTCGCCCCCGCGAAGGCCGGCAGGAAGGAGTGGTGGATGTTGACGATGCGGTGCGGATAGCGGGCCACGAAGCCCTCCGTCAGCACCCGCATGTAGCGGGCGAGCACGACGTATTCGGGCGCGTGGGCGTCGATCACACGCGCCAGTGCCGCCTCGTGCTCCTCCCGCGGCAGGTCGCGGCCCGCCGCGTCGTGGTGGGGCACGTGGTGGAACGGCAGGCCGAACCGCTCCACGAGGCCCCGCAGTTCGTCGTGGTTGCTCACCACCGCCACGATCCGCCCCGGCAGGTCGCCGACGGCGTCGAGCAGCAGCAGCTCACCGAGGCAGTGCGGCTCGCGGGTGGCGCAGACCACGATCGGCCGCCTCCCCATCCGCGTCACCCGCACCCGCGCGGCCGAGGGCAGCACACGCGACAGCTCGGCGGCGACCGATGCCGACGGGACCGCCCCGGCGACCGGCTGCACCTCGGCCCGGAAGAAGAAATGGCCGGCGGCCGTGTCGACGAACTCGTGGTTGCTCTCGATGTTGAGCCGGTGGTCGCCGAGCACGCCGGTGATGCGGTGGATGAGCCCCACCTCGTCCGGGCAGTCGACCAGCACGATCTCGCGGGACGGGGCGGCAGCCATCACCAGCCGCTCCTGTCGAGCCGCGGCCGGCCGCTCTCCGCCGGCGGCTGCGGCACCCAGGCGAGCACGACCTCGTCGACCGCGATGTCGGTCTTCCGCGGGGGGATCTCCATCTGCTCGAGTTCGAGCCGCTCGGGGCTCGATTCCAGCCGGATCCGCTCCAGCTCGGCCGACACCTCCTCCTCGAGGGCCCGCCGCCGCTCCTCGAGCGTCGTCAGACTCTCCTCGGCGTGGGCCACGTCAGCCTGCTGCCGGGCCGCGCGGCTGGCCGACCGCATCGACGTGGCGGCGCGACCGATGTTCGTGGAGCTGACCGTCTTACGGCCGAGCAGCGCGCCGATCACGGCCGAGCCGATCGACACGTAGGTCTGCATCGACTGGTTCTTGGCCTCCGCTTTCTCCCGTTCCACCTTCTGCCGCGCCCGGTCGATGCGGTCGGAGAGGGCGGCGAGCTTGGCGGCGTTGCGGTCGCGGACGCGGTCGATCTCGGTGTCGCGCCACTCCCGCACCTTCTGCGAGATCCGCACGCGAAACTCCGCCTCCGACTCGCCCGGCCGCGAGACGGCGTCGATCTGCGGTGCCGCGAAGAGCACGAGCCGCGACGTGCGGCCGAGGTGGGCCTTGAGCGACGTGGCCAGGCTGGCGTAGCCCCGCGGTCCGGCGAGCGCCGCCGGCAGCGATGCGAACGTCCCGGTCCGCGGCGCGGGCTCCACCTCCGGCGGCTCCGGCAGCTGCTCGGCCTGCTCCCAGGCCGCCTCGCCCAGCGAGTCGCCCGCCGGCGCCAGACAGATCAGCTCGCGGTCGACATCGATCCGCGACGTCGGCTTGGCGAACCGGACGCGGGCCCGGCCCAGGATCGCCGGGCGGTAGTGGATGCTGCCGTCGAGCGGCACGGCATGCCGCGGCGCGAGGAACACCTCGCGCACGCCCGGTGGCAAGAGCGGCCGCGCGCCCCCCGCCGGCTGCGGTCCGCCGAAACGCTCTGGGGCCGACGCGGGCGGCGCGGCGACGGCTGACCCGCCCGCGGTGGTCGCGGCGGCCGCGGCCGAGCCCTGCGTGAGCCGGCGGATCTCCTCGCGCAAGAGCGGCCCACGAAGGTAGGCCATCGTCCACCGCGATTGGAAGACCGTCTCCTCGTCGTCATGCACGCTGTGCAGCAGGAACATCCGCTGCTCGAGCCCGGAGAGCAGCCGATCGACCTTCGCCCGGTCGAAAGACTTGCCGGACGACGAGGCAGCCCCCTCCAGGCCGTCGAGCACGCGGGCCTTGTCGCGGGCGGTCTGCAGCCGCCCCAGGAACCAGGTGCCGGCGTTGGAAAGCCCCTTGTAGTCGAGGTCGACGGGGTTCTGCGTGGCCAGCACCACGCCCAGGCCGTAGGCCCGGGCCTGCTTCAGGAGCGTGAGGATCGGCGTCTTGCTCGGCGGGTTGGCCGTCGGCGGCACGTATCCGAAGACCTCGTCCATGAGGAAGAGTGCCTTGAGCGACGACGTGCCCCCCTGCGTCCGCATCCAGGCCACGGTCTGGCCGGCGAGGAGCGTCACGAAGGCCATCCGCTGGCTGTCGCTCAGGTGCGCGATCGACACGACGGCCACCCGCGGCTTGCCCGTGGGCGTCCAGAGCAGCCGGCCGACGTCGAGCGGATCACCCTCGAGCCAGGCCTCGAAGCCGGGCGCGGCGGCCACGGTGTTGAGCCGGCTGGCGAGCTGAAAGCGGTCGCCGGCGGGATAGAAGTTTTCCAGGTCGAGGAAGCCGACCCGCTCGATGGGCGGCGCGGGAATCGCCCGCACGAGGCCGCCGAAGTCGAGCTTCTGTCCGCTCCGCCACATCGCGTCGACGATCGTGGAGAGCAGCACGTGCTCCCGGCTCGTCCCCGGCTCGGCGTCGATGCCGACGAGCGCCAGGATGCCCGACACGAGCGACTCGATCCGCTCGCGGCGGGCCTCGGGGTCGTCGAGCACGTGCGCCGCCGGCGGGTCGAGGCTCTCGAGCATCGCCAGCGGCCGGCCCATGCGGCTGCCCGGGGTGTAGACGGCCATCTCGCAGGCCTCGTGCAGCCGGCGGATACGGTCGGCGGATTGCCCGCTGGCGGCCAGGCCGTCGGCCCACTTCTTCGCGGTCCGTTCGGCGAGCGCCTCGACGCTGATGCCCTCGCGGGTGGCGGCGTCGGCCTCGATCCAGGGCAGGAAATCGGCGGCCGCCAGGCCGGGAAACGAGAGCAGCACGTTGGCGAGGTCGCCCTTGGGATCGATCACCAGCGTGGGGATGCCGTCGATCGCCGCCTCCTCGATCAGGTCGATGAGCAGGCCCGTCTTGCCGCTGCCGGTCATGCCTACGCAGACGGCGTGCGTCGTGAATCGGCGGGCGTCGACGAGGAGCGGCTGGCCCGCCGTCGCTCCGTCGACCTTGCGGCCGAGATAGAAGACCCCGAGGCCCTCGATGTCGGCGGGCGTCTCCATCGGGCCGCTGCGGGGCCGCTCCGCCGTGCCGCGCGGCCTGCCAACCGCCGCCTTTTTCGCTGCCATGGTCCGCCCTCGTTCTGCACGTGCGCCGGAAACGGCCGCCCACGGCACCGCCCCTGCGACGCCACATGGCCGGACACCATTCAACTTCCGTGCGGCGAATCCTGCAAACCGGCGGCTGGCTCCGCAACCTGGTCGCCGCCGGCCGCCGCATCCCGCACGGCCACGCCCAGCAGCCGGCCGGTGGCCCGATCGAGGGCCCGCACGAGCGGGTCGGGCCAGACGCCGAGCAGGAAGAGCGCCACCAGCAGACCGGTGAGGGCGACCCGCTCGCGAGGCAGGATCGCGTGCCGCGGGCCGTCGGCGGCCACGGGCCCGCCGAACACGTGGAACCAGCCGCGCATCACGGCGATGCCGCCGAGCACCGTGGCGGCGATCACCAGGAGCCCGGCATGGATGTGGTCGTCGAGCGTGCCGGAGATGATCAGGTCGTCGGCCACGAACGAGAGCGTGCCGGGCAGGCCGATGCCAGCCAGTCCGAAGATCAGAA
The DNA here is from genome assembly GCA_044344895.1 of Pirellulales bacterium. Lineage (GTDB taxonomy): Bacteria > Planctomycetota > Planctomycetia > Pirellulales > UBA1268 > CAMCQY01. The sequence goes on from JBIJCD010000177.1 coordinate 6,642, forward strand.
AGAAGCCCGCCAGCGCCGGGGCGTCCCAGAACCGGCCCTGCGGCGTGTCGAGGCGGATCGGGCCCGCCCGGCTCTCCAGCGCCCAGGCGACCAGCCCGATGCCCGTCAGCGCGAGGCCGCTCGACACCCACACGCAGAAGGCGCCGTTGAGTTCCATCGGCAGCGTGCCGGCGAGGCCGGCGAGCACCATCGCCGACTGGCTCATCGCCAGCGTGCCGATCAGGCTCCGCAGGTCGCGCTGCACGATCGCCAGTGCCGCGCCATAGGCCGCGGTGACCAGCGCCAGCTGCGCGAGCACCACGAGCTCGGCCGCCACGCCCTCGGGATGGTCGACGTGGCCGATGAGGAGCCGCACCGCGGTGTAGGCCGCGACCTGCGGCATGGTGGCAGCCAGTGCGGTCGACATCGGCGCGCCGGAGAAGAGCGCGGGATACCAGGAGTGGAACGGGAAGATGCCCTTGCGGATCATCACGGCGACGGCCACCAGCCAGCCCCCTGCCGTACCCACCCAGCCTGCCGCCGCGGCCCACGGCGGATCGACGAGCAGGAGCACGG
>JBIJCD010000007.1:0-23868 GCA_044344895.1 Pirellulales bacterium
GCTGGCCGCAGCGGGAGGCATTTCTCGCCCGCGTCGCCCGGCGCCTGGAATCGCAGCCCCGCCGTCCGGCCTGGTATCCGGGCGCCGCAGCCGCCTGGGAGTCGATCGCGGGCCGCCGCCTGCCGGACGATGGGCTGCTGCCCTGGGTGTTTCGGACCGGGCTCGACCCGGCGCGCGAGCCGGCCTGGCTGGAACGCGAGTGGTTCGTGCCGGTCGCCGCGGAGACGGCCGTGGACGCCGACGACATCGAGTCGTTCTGCGCGCGGGCCGGCGGGCTGGTGCACGGGCTGCCCGGATCGCTGGCGGCGAGCGTGACGGTGCCGCCGCTGCCGCCCCGCGACGCCGGCCGGGTGGAGCTGCTCGTCGAGCACCTCGAGTACGGCGTCGTGGCCGTGAATACCTGGTCGGCGCTGGCCTACTCGCTGTCGCACGTGCCCTGGGGTGGCTTTCCCGGCGCGACGCTCGCGGCGCCCCGCAGCGGCATCGGCCGCGTGCACGATCCGCTGCTGCTGCCGCTGGTGCACAACGCTATCCTGCGGGCGCCGCTGGCACCGTGGCCCGAGCCGCCGTGGCTGCCCTGGCATCCCGCCGCGGCCCGTCTGGCCCGGGGGCTGGTCGCTACGTACGCCGCGATCGGCCGCGGCGGCCGGGGGCTTTGGCCGTTGGCGCGGATGCTGCCGGACGTGATCCGCTCGGCGCTGCGGCCGGCTCCTCCTCCGTGAACTTCTCCGCCTGGCCGGTCAGCTCGTAGAGGAACCGGCTGGGCCGGCACGGACGGCTCTTGCCCCACTTCATCCGCGTCAGGCACATCGAGAGCGCCAGCCGCTTCTTTGCCCTGGTCACGCCGACGTAGCACAGCCGCCGCTCCTCCGCGATCGCCTGCAGCCCGTCGGCGAGCGAGCGGTGGTGGGGCAGCAGCCCCTCCTCCATGCCCACCATCCAGACGCAGTCGAACTCCAGCCCCTTGGCGGCGTGGAGGGTCATGAGGCGGAGGACGTTGCCCTTCGGCTTGTCGGCACGAAACCGCTCGGCCTCGGTGACGTCGAGCACGAGCTCGTCGAGAAAGCCGCGGACCAGCCGGGCGAACTCGTCCGGTCCGCCGCGGCGGCCGTGCGACCGCTGGTATTCCGCCAGGGCGTTGACCATCTGCTCCACGCAGTCCCAGCGGGCCTCGGCCTCGCCCGGCTCGTCCTCGTATTCCTTGTCCAGAAATCCGCGATAGCCCGACGTGTCGAGGAGCGTCCGCAGCGTTTCGGCGGCACCTCGGGCTTCGGCGCCATTCCGCAGCGCGATCAGCCGCTCCAGCGTCATGACGCCCGCGGTGGCGGCGGTGGAGAGCCGGTGGGCGTCGCGGGACGCGCACAGCTCGTGCCACAGACTGTGGCCGGCCCCGCCGGCGGCGGCACGGGCGGCCTGCACCGTATGCCCCGAGAGCCCGCGGGGCGGCACGTTGGCGATCCGCGACAGCGCGAGGTCGTCGTCGGGATCGACCAGGATCCGCAGCAAGGCCATGACATCCTTCACCTCGCGGCGGTCGAAGAACGAACGGCTCCCGATCAGCTCGTAGGGGATCCCGCGCTGCCGAAGTTCCTGTTCGAACACGCGGGTCTGCTCGCCGGTGCGGAAAAGGATCACGGCCTCGGCCGGGGCGACCGAACCCTCGCGCAACCGCCCCTCGAGGTCGCTCACCACCCGCCGCGCCTCGTCGACCTCGTCCTGTGCCTGCACGATCGCCGGCGGTGGGCCCGACGCCGACCGCGAGACGAGCGTCTTGCCGTGCCGCCGTGAGTTGTGGGCGATGAGCGTGTTGGCGGCGTGGATGATCTCGGGAGTGGAGCGGTAGTTCTCCTCGAGCCGCACGATGGCGGCATCGGGCCAGCGGCGGGCGAAATCGAGGATGTGCGACACCTCGGCGCCCCGCCATCCGTAGATCGACTGGTCGTCGTCGCCCACCACGCACAGGCTGCGGTGGTCCCGGGCCAGCGCCGCCACGATCCGTTCCTGGATCGCGCTGGTGTCCTGGTACTCGTCGACGAGCAGGTGGTCGAACCGGCCCGCCTCGGCCCGGCGGACCTCCTCGTGCCTCGAGAACAGGTCGTCCACGACCAGGAGCAGGTCGTCGAAGTCGACGGCACCGGCCGACACCAGCGAGTGCTGGTAGCGGCGGTAGCCGGCGGCTGCCAGTTCCCAGGAGTCTTCTGCCTCCGCCGCGAGCGCGGCGACGGCCGCATCGGGCCGCACGCCCGCCGTCTTCCAGCGACCGATGCGGTCGAGCAGGTCGGCCGGTCGAAGCGTGGTGTCGGGCACCTTCAGTTCCTTGAGCACCTTCCGCGCCGCAGCCTCCTGCTCGCCGCGGTCGATGATCGCGAACCGCTCCGGCAGACCAACCCGGCGGGCGTGCCGCCGCAGGATGCGGACGCACAACGAATGGATGGTGGAGATCTCGGGCTTGCCAGCGGCGTTGCCGCCCAGGAGTTTCGCCGACCGGGCGAGCATCTCCTTGGCCGCCTTGTTGGTGAAGGTGACGGCGAGGATTCGCTCCGGCCGCGATCCGCGCCGCACGAGGTGGGCGATCCGTGCGATCACCACCCGGGTCTTGCCCGTGCCCGCGCCGGCCAGGACGAGGAGCGGGCCCACGGCCGCCCGCACGGCCTCGGCCTGCGCGGCGTTGAGGCCCGACGGCCCATTGGCCGTACGCTGGGTCGCGGGCGCGTGGGGGGAATGCGGTGTGGAACCTGTTGTCATCATGATTGCGGAATCTACCACAGCCGTCCCGGGTCTGGCTTGACGCTCCGCGCGGAGAAGTCTCTATTTTGCGACGGCAGTGAGGGATCGCCGCCGCGTTCGCCGGGTGGTGGCCAGCCGGAGAGCCAGTGAAGACCGTCAGGAGTCAGCCGTGAAGAAGTCATCGCATCATCGCCGTCGCACCCACGCCGCTGGCGAGCAGGACACCGCCGGCTCGGTCGAGACGGGCCGACCGCTCCCGACGTCGGGCGGCGGCCTGCCCGGGGAAGCCGGCGAGGCCGTGCTGCAAAACGACCTGATCACCGACTCGGCACTGCAGATCATCGACCGGCTGCGGCCGCACTTCACCACGCTGCTGGCCGCCGCCGGCGCCGCTCTGGCGGCGGCCCTGGCATTTGCCATCATTTCGGCGCAGAAGGAGGCCAGTCGGGCGCAGAGCTGGGAAGGATGCCTGGCGGCGCTCTCCTCCGGTGAGCCGACGCGGTTCGAAGAGGTGGCGCGACGCTATCCGGGTACCGACGCGGCCCGCTGGGCGGAGTTGATGCTGGCCGATTTCGCGGCGGCCGAGGGGGCCGACCTGTTGTTCGTCGATCGGCAGCGGGCGGAAGGCCGCCTGCAGGCCGCCGTGGAGATGTATTCCGCGTTGATGACGACACGGCCCCGGGGCCTGCTGGCCGAGCGGGCGGTGTTCGGCCTCGCCAAGGCACGGGAAAGTCTCGGGCAGCTGGCGGAGTCGCAGCGGGGCTACGAGGCCGTGGCGGCGGAGTTCTCCGGCGATCCGATCGCGAAGCTGGCGGCGGGCCGGGCGGCCGAGTTGGGGCGGGATGCCACGCGGCAGTGGTACGATTGGTTCGCGTCCCAGAAGATCACTCCTCCCGGCGTCCCGGCGGCCGGCAGTCCCTCGCAGCCCGCCGCGGCCGCTCCGCCCGCCAATGTCGTTCCCGAGTCAGCCCCCGCCGCCGGACAGCCCTGACGACGAGGACGGCGCCGCGGACGTGGGCCATGCGCCCGGTGACGAGATCGCGCTCGAGGTGGACAGCCCGTCCCACGGCAGCCGACTCGACGTCTTTCTGGTGGCGCATTTTCCCGGACGAAGCCGTTCCTTCCTGGCCCGGGCCATCGAGAAGGGGGCGGTGCGGGTGGATGGCGTCGTCGCGCGGGCGGCGCACAAACTGCGAGCCGGCTCGCTGGTCTGCATGACGGTTCCGGAACCACCCCGTGCCGGGCCAGTCGCCGAGGAGATTCCCCTCGACTTTCTCCACCTCGACGCCGCCATCGCCGCCGTGAACAAGCCGGCGGGCATGGTCGTGCATCCCGCGAAGGGGAACTGGAAAGGCACGCTCGCCGGCGCACTGAAGTGGCACTTGCAGCGGCCCGAAGCGGACGGGGCCGGGCTCTCCACAGTGGGTGGTCCCACTCGCCCCGGCATCGTGCACCGTCTCGACCGCGACACCAGCGGCGTGATCGTGGTGGCCCGGACCGAGGAAGCCCACCAGGCTCTCGCGCGGCAGTTCGAGCGGCGGACGGTGACGAAGACCTACCTGGCCATCACGCAGGGGCAGCCTCAGTTCGACCGGGACGAGATCACCCTGCCCATCGGCATCCACCCGTACCAGCGCGAGAAGATGGCCGTGCGTCGCGACCATCACACCAGCCGCGACGCCGTGACGCGATTCGAGGTGCTGGAGCGCTTTCGCGGTGCGGCCCTGGTGCGGGTGGCACCGAAGACCGGCCGGACGCACCAGATCCGGGTGCACCTGGCCGCGATTGGCTGCCCCGTGCTCTGCGACGGTCTGTACAGCGGCCGCACGGAGATCACGTCTGCCTTCTTCGGGCTGCGTACCGGACCGGAGGCCGTCCTGATCGTTCGGCAGGCACTGCATGCCGCCAGCCTGGCGATCGATCATCCCGTCGGCGGGGAGCGGCTGGAACTCTCCGCACCGCTGCCGGCCGACATGCAGCGGGTGCTCGCCTTCCTCCGCACCGGAGGCATGGCGGCTTCTCAGCCCACGGGGTGACGCGGAGCGGGCGGCGACCGCGGTGGATCCTCCGGCAGGCTGGCCGGGTCGCCCGCGGCTTCGTCCGTCAGCAGCAGCGCCCGCGGCAGCGTGGAATCGATGACCCGCGCCACGGCGATCACGAAACCGGCGGCGCCGTCCCGCCAGCCCCCACGGATGCAGTAGCTCTTGAAGAAGGCCGCCAGGCCGCGGAACGGCAGGAGCCAAGCGGCGGCCCGCTCACCCTTCGCCCGCATGATGTCGGCCTTCAGCGGTGCGTAGCGGAGGGACCGCGCGAGCACGTCCCGGCAATCGGTGAACCCATGATGGAGGATCGAGCCGGCCAGCATCCGCGGTGGATGCCGCGACTCGATCTCCTCGTGGACCGGCAGCGGCTTGAAGCCGGCGGTGGTGCGGTTGAACAGGCGGACGACCCGGTCGTTCCCCCAGGCGCCGTGCCTGATCTCGCGTTGGCCGACGAAGGTCCGCCGCCGGATCGCCCAGCAGGCCGACGGATCGGAGAGGTCGAGGCGGCGGCAGGCGGCCCGGGCCTCGTCGTCGAGCACTTCATCGGCGTCGAGCGACAGGATCCAGTCGTGCGCCGCCAGGTCCACCGCCCGTCGCTTCTGAGGCCCGTAGCCGAGAAAGTCCTGCAGTTCCACCCGCGCCCCGGCGGCCCGGGCGATGTCGGTCGTCGCATCCGTGGAGCCGGAATCGAGCACCAATCGCTCGGCGCAGATGTCGAGGCTCGCAAGCACCTCGCCGATGCTGTGCGCCGCATCGCGGGTGATGACCACGCCGGAGATCGGCAGCAGTCGCTGGGCCGCGGCGTCGACGGCCGACTGCGGTGCCGTCACGGAGACACCGGCCGGATCGCGGTGCCGCCGTGGCCGGCGTCGGGGGCTGGCGCGGGCGGCTGCCCGGCCGTCGCCCGGGCCGGGTCGGCGTCGGCCTGCGTCCGCAGTGGAAACTCCAGCACGAACGTGCTGCCCACCCCGGGCTGGCTGCTGACCGTGATGTCGCCGCCGTGCTCCCGCAGGATCTTGCGGCTCACCGTCAGGCCAAGCCCGGTCCCACGGGCCCCCTTGGTCGACACGAACAGGTTGAAGATGCCCGCCAGCGTCTCCGGCGACATGCCCGGCCCGTCGTCCGTCACGCTCACGCGGACGAGCCTCGCCGCGGCGTCGCATTCCACGCCGATCACGACCCGCCCTCCCGGGCGGCCCTCGACGGCGTCGAGGGCGTTGGTGGCGACGTTGAGGATCGCCCGGGAGAGGGCCTCGGGATCGAAGAGCATGCGCGGCACGTGCGACGGAGGCGTCCACGAGACCGTGGCACCGACCTCGGTGGCCCGCTGCTGCAGGGTCTCGACGACGTCGGACACCACGGCCACGAGATCGGACGGCACCGGGTCGGGCTCGCGCTCCTTGCTGAAGGAGAGCATGTCCATGACCAGCGACGAGATCTTGTTCTGGTTGCGCGAGACGATGTCCCAGCCCTTGCGAAGCACCTCGAGGTCGTCGTTCTCCAGGCCCATCTCCACCAGGTAGCTGCCGCCCCGGATGCCCTGGAGGATGTTCTTGATGTGGTGGGAAAGCGTGGCGATCGTCTGGCCCATGGCAGCCAGCCGCTCCGCCTGCACCATGCCGGAGTAGAAGGTGGTGTCCTCGACGGCGAGGGCGGCCTGATGGCCGATGGCGGTCATCAGCTTGAGATGCTCGTCGGTGAACCGCCGCTGCCCCCCCTCGAGCACGTCGCCCAGGGGCATCGTGGTGTCGACGTAGATCACGCCCACCGTGTCGTAGCGGCCTTGCATCGGCACGCAGATCGCCTCGCGCACGCCCGTCCGCACCACGCTGTGGCCCCCGCTGAACCGGTCGTCGTCCTGGGCGTCGCTCGTGATCACGCCCTCGCCGCGGTCCAGCACGTAGTCCAGGATGGTGCGGCTGATCGCCATCGACGTCGCCTTGTCGACACGCCGGTCGCGCCGAGCCTTCGTGCGCAGCTGCTTCGATTCCGGGTCGAGCAGCATGATGCAGCCGCGGTCGGCCTCGACCCACTCGAAAACCAGCTCCAGAATTCGGCCCAGCAGTTCGTCGATGTCGAGCGTGTGGCTGACGGCCAACGCCGTACGGTACATCACCTGCAGGTTGCTGCGGGCCCGTGCCAGCCAGCGGTTCTGCGTGTCTTCCTCGACGCCGGCCCGGTCGACCTCGCTGATCGTCCGCACGATCCGCGACACGTCGGACGCGTGCTTCGCGGGCACGATGTCGACGAGTTCCGGAGCCGGGGCTTCGGAGCCGTCGCGTGCATAGACCAGCACGGTGCGGCCGACCTGGATGCGGTCGCCGCTGGCCAGTTCCGCGCGGTCGATCTTACGGTTGTTGAGCCAGGTGCCGTTGGAGCTCTTGAGGTCGCCTACGACGAAGGCTTCGCCCACCCGGCGAATCTCGGCGTGCCGCCGCGAGACCTCGTTGTCCTCGAGCCGGACGAAGTTGCCGGCATCACGCCCGATGCTCAACACCCCTTCCTGGTTGGCGAGGTCGAATCGGGTGCCGGTATTGCGGCCTTGGATGACGAACAGGGAAGGCACGGATGGCGAATCCTCCAGGGCGGAAACGCCCCCAATCCTACTGGCTGCCGGTCGCCGGAAAGAGAGCCTGCTAAAATAACGGACGTAGCACGGTCGAAGGATCGGCCCAACCATGAGGATTCTGTGATGTTTCGCACGACCAGGGTGGCCGTACGGTTCCCAGCCTTTTCGCTCGCCATCCTGTGGACGGTCGTCTCTGCAGCCGAACAGCCGGCGTCCGCCGGCCGAAGCCCTGCGGATGACGCCGCCGCGACGACGCTGCGCGGCCGGCTCGAGGAGTCGGTGAAGTGGCTGGCGGCGCCCGAGCGGGAGGGTCGCGGGCCTGGCACGAAGGGCATCGACGAGGCCGCCGATTGGGTGGCCCGGCAGTTCGCCGCCATCGGCGTGGCGCCGGCCGTCGGAAGCTCGCCGCCGGCGCAGCCCGTCGCTGCGAACGCGTTCCAGCGGTTCGCGATGACGCTCGATGCGAAGCTCGGCGCAGAGGCCGCCAACACGGCGGAGCTGCTCGGGCCTCCCGGGCCGGACGGGGCACCGCGTCGGATTCCGCTCGAACTCGGCAAGGACTTTACGCCCCTGGCGGCCGGCGGCTCCGGCCGCTTCGATCTGCCGCTGGTCTTCGCAGGCTATGGCATCACGGCGCCGGCCGAGCAGTACGACGACTACGCCACGCCGGCGAAAGGGGCCGCGGCGATCATCCTGCGGCAGGAGCCCCAGAAGGATGATCCGCACAGCGTGTTCGACGGCAACCAGGCGTCGCAGCATGCGGCCCTGGCCCGAAAGATCGCCAACGCTTCGGAGCACGAGGTGGGGGGCGTGGTCTTCTGCAACGACACCGATGCCGAGGGCGACGTCCTGATGGCGTTCACTCGGGCGGGAGACGGCTCCGAGAACCGCACGATGCCCGTGCTCCACCTGCGGCGGGCGCTGGTCGACGAGGTCGTGAAGCAGTCGCTCGGCCAGGATCTCGCCGCGATCCAACGGGGCATCGACGAATCGCTCGTGCCCCGCAGCGGTCCGTTGCACGGCTGGCGCATCCGCGGCCAGTCCGCGGTGGAGCGGGTGGAGACCGAAGGCCGCAATGTGATCGGCGTCCTGCCGGGTACGGGCGGCACTGCGGACGGCCCGCTGGCCGGCGTCCGCGCTGCGGAAACCGTGGTGCTCGGGGCCCACTACGATCATCTTGGCTACGGCGGGGCCAATTCCGCGGCGCCCGGAGAGCATGCCGTGCATCACGGGGCGGATGACAACGCCAGCGGTGCCGCGCTGCTCGTCGAGGTGGCCAGGATCCTGCGTGAACAAGGGCCTTTCCCCCGCACCATCCTGTTCGTCGCCTTTTCCGGCGAGGAGCGGGGGCTCCTCGGCAGCGGCCACTACGCCGCCAATCCCATCGTGCCGCTCTCCGATACTGTCGCCATGGTGAACCTCGACATGGTCGGCAGGCTCGACGGCAACAAGATCATCGTTCACGGCACTGGCACCGGCACCGGCATGGAGGCTCTGGTGGACCGTCTCGTGGCGGCTCGCGGATTCGAGGCCGCCAAGGAGCCTGGCGGATTCGGCCCCAGCGATCACTCGAGCTTCTATGCCAAGAAGATCCCTGTCCTGCATCTCTTCACGGGGTCGCACTCCGACTACCATCGCCCCACCGATACGGCGGAGAAGATCAACTACGACGGCATGGTGCGAATCGCGGCGCTCGTCGCAGACCTCGTCCGCGACCTGGCCACGGCGCCGGAGAGGCCGGCCTACATCGAGGTGGCATCGAAGCAGTTCGCCCGGGGCGGCGGCGACCGCCCCTACTTCGGCAGCATTCCCGACTTCGGCAAGCCGGGAAAGGGATACGCCGTCAGCGGCGCCACCAAAGATTCGCCCGCCGCCAGGGGTGGCCTCAAGGGGGGCGACGTGATCGTGCGGCTCGGTGCCAGTGCCGTCACCGGGCTGGAGGATTTCGACAGCGCCCTGCGCAAGCACAAGGGCGGGGAAACCGTGCCGGTGGTGGTGCTGCGGGACAACGCCGAGGTCACCCTCCAGGTGACGCTCGATCCCCCGAAGTAGCGGCGGGGCGCTCGTCGGCGGCACCTCGTCCAGCGCTCGAGGCGCTCCGCGTTCGCCGCAGTGGGGCAACGCTGAGTCGTCACGTTTTCGGCTGTTTTCAGCGCCAAATCTGGTCTTGAACCGGTCGGGACAGAACGCCATCATCCCGCCCGCCTTCGAACCCGTCCGCCCGTCCGGCTCGTGTCGGCGGCGACCGTCGGGCGCCGTGGGTTCCACGCCCGAACCACCAGCAAGGAGTGCATTCCGTGAACAGGCTCATCACCCTGACCGTCTGTGCGGCCGTCGTGTCGCTCATCCAGGTTTCCGCCGTCGCCCAGGTGCCGGCCGCCGCGCCGCAGCCGGGGCAGGTTGTCCCGGGCCAGCCCGTGCAGCCACAGGTGCGGGCCGCGTCCGCCGTGTCGCACGTGGCCGTGATCGACGTGGGCTACATCTTCAAGAACCACCAGCGGTTCAAGATGGCGATGGACAAGATGAAGGACGAGGTGATGGCGGCCGAAAACAGCCTCAAGGGTGAGCGAGATCGAATCAACGGCCTGATGGAGCAGCTCAAGGGCTTCAACGTCGGCACGCCCGAGTACAAGAAGCTCGAGGCGGAGATCGCGAAGGGGCAGGGCGATTTCAACGTCAACGCCCAGCTGCAGAAGAAGGATTTCATGGACCGTGAGGCGAAGGTTTACCTGCAGGTCTACACGGAGATCGAGAAGGCCGTCGCCCAGTTCTCGCGTGAGCACAGCATCACGGCGGTGTTCCGCATCGACGGCGACCCGATCGATGGTGGCGACCGCAACCAGATCCTGCGGGGCATCACCAAGCCGATCGTCTACTACGACGCCGGTTACGACATCACGCCCGACATCGTGAAGATCCTCAACGGCACGGCGGTCGCCGATCAGGGTGGCCGAGCGGGTGTGTCACCGCAGCGGACCAGGTAGTGGCGGCTCGCGGCAGCGTTTCGGATCCTCCCTCGTTCGGCGTCGGCCGGCCCGGCCCTGCGGTGTCTCCTTCCATGCCACACTCCCACGGGCAGCGGCTGCAGCGCACTCTCCGAAGGCCGGTGTCCGTCGCGGGCGTCGGCTACTGGAGCGGGCGTGAGAATCGCATCGATCTGGAGCCCGCGGATGCCGGCACGGGCGTGGTGTTCGTGCGGGACGATCTGCGGGAGCCCGTTCGGATTCCCGCCGCTGTGGCCCACCGGGTCGAGGCGTCGAGCCGCACGAACCTCGCCGTGGGCGGGGCTCGTGTGGAAATGGTCGAGCACCTGCTCAGTGCGCTGGCGGGCCTCGGGGTCGATTGCTGTGTCGTGCGGGTGCACGGCGAAGAAATGCCCGGTCTCGACGGGTCTTCGCTGGCCTTCGTGGAGGCGCTCGACGCCGCCGGGAGCGAGGACTTGGGCGAACCGATCACGCCTGTCGTGGTCGATTCCGTGGTGCGGGTCGGCGACGGGGAGTCTTGGGTCGAGGCATCGCCGCCGCGGTTCGCCGGACTGTCGGTGGAATACTGCCTCGATTACGGTCCCGGCCCGATCGGCCGGCAGGAATTGGCGATCGACGTGACGCCCGTGGAGTACCGGCTGCGGCTCGCCGCCGCCCGAACCTTTCTTCCCGTGGCCGACGCCGAGCAGCTGCGGGCCGCGGGCCGCGGGCTCGCCGCCACGACCAGCGACCTGTTGATCTTCGGCCCCGACGGCCCGATCGGCAACACGCTGCGTTGGCCGGACGAATGCGTGCGGCACAAGGTCCTCGATCTGGTCGGCGACCTCTCGCTCGTGGGCAGGCCGGTGCACGCGCACGTCCGTGCCTGCCGCAGCGGTCATCGGCTCAACGGGGCGCTGGCCGCGCGGCTGGCGGCGGCGTGACCGTCTGGTCGGGATGGCGCGAGACGATCATGGATGCATTCGAACCCACTGTGCCGATGCGGGAGGGGTCTCCCTCGCGGGTGCCCGTGCCGCCGGAGATGCCGGCCGTGGTGCATCCCAGTGCGGTGGTCGAGACGGGGGCCGTGCTGGCCGACGGCGTGCGGGTCGGGCCCTGCTGCGTCGTGTCATCCGGCGCGGTGATCGGCAGGGGCACGGTGCTCGAGGGGCACGTCACGATCATGGGCGACGTCGTGATCGGCGAGCGCAATCACATCTATCCCAACGCCGTGATCGGCGGCGAGCCCCAGGACGTGAGCTACCGGGGCACGCCGACCCGCGTGGTGATCGGTGATCGCAACGTCATCCGGGAGGGCGTGACGATCAACCGCGCCACGGAAAAGGAAGACGGGGTCACCTCGCTGGGCGACGACAATTTTCTGATGGCGTGCAGCCACGTGGCGCACGATTGCCGGATCGGAGACCACTGCACCTTTGCCAATGGCACGCTGCTCGGCGGCCACGTGCGGGTGCAATCGCGGGCGTCGCTCTCCGGCGCCGTCGCCGTGCACCACTGGGCGACGATCGGCGGCTGGGCCTTTATCGCCGGATTGTCGCGGGTGCTCCACGACGTGGCGCCGTTCATGCTGAGCGAAGGGCTCCCTGCCCGCCCGCGCTGCGTGAATCTCGTGGCGCTGCGTCGCGGCGGGTTCGCCGGGGAGTCGATCGAGGCCCTGGTCGAATCCCATCGCCTGCTGTATCGGGCCAAGGTGGGGCTGGAGCCGGCCCGAGAAATCCTGCGGTCGCAGGGGATGCTCGTGCCGGAGGTGGTCGAGCTGCTCGAGTTTCTCGCGCTGCAGCGGGACGGGCGGCACGGTCGGGCTCGGGAACGCCGGAGGGCTGCATGAATCGCACGCGGGTGGCGGTGGTGGGGTGTGGGCACCTGGGGTCGATCCATGCCCGGCTGCTGGCTGCGCGGGCCGACACCGAGCTCGTCGCCGTGGTCGATCCGTCGCCCGAGGCGAGAGAGCGGGTCGCGGCGGCGCACGGCTGCCGGCCGCTGGCCGCCCCCGGCGACCTCGTGGGGCTGGCGGACGCCGTCGTCGTCGCCGCGCCCACCTTCCTGCACGCCGACGTGTCGCTGCCCCTGCTCGAGGCGGGCGTGGACCTGCTCGTCGAGAAGCCGATCGCCCTCGATGTCGCCTCCGGACGGAGGATCGTCGAGACCGCCCGCCGCCGCGGCCGCATCGTGGCGGTGGGGCACGTGGAGCGTTTCAATCCCGCCTGGGATGCCGCGGTGGACCGGTGCGGCCGGGTCGTCGCCGTAGAGGCCTGCCGCCTGGCGCCGTTCACTTTCCGGTCGCTCGACGTCGGTGCCGTGCTCGACATCATGATCCACGACATCGATCTCGTCTTGTCGCTCGAGCCGGGTGGGCTCGAACGGGTCGAGTCGCATGGTCTCGTCGCGACCGGTGACCACGAGGACGCGGCCCGCGCCAGGCTGACGTTCTCGTCCGGGCTCGTCGCCGATCTGACGGCCTCGCGCATCCATCCCTCGCTCATCCGGCGCACGTCGTTGTGGGGCACCCGCGGCACGGTGTCCGTTGATTTCAACGCGAAGACGGTGGACGTGGTGTCGGCGTCACCCGACGTGCTTGGCGGCCGATTCGATGCGAACCGAACTGCGCCGGCGGATCGGGCCGGTCTCAAGGAGCGGTTCTTTACGGACACCATGCCGCGGGAGACGGTCGTGGTGCCCGAGGCCAACGCGATCGCCTGCGAGCACGACGACTTTCTGGCGGCGCTGCGGTCGCGGGGGGCGGTGCGGGTGCCGGCATCCGCGGGCCTTGCCGCCGTGGAGGTGGCCGCCCGGATTCTCGAGGCCATGGTCCGCACGCGGCTGGGCGACGAAAGTCCCGCCGGGGTGGCCCCCACTTCTTCCGCCGCAGCGTCAGCATCGCGCCGCAAGGTCGCCTGAATCCCCCGAGGCGGCGCCGTCGGTACGGCCTGCCGCCGCCCCGACCGCTCCGCCGGTGGCGGGCCGCCTGCCGGCTGCCGATACAAAGGGCAGGGGGCGGAGCGCATGCGGACACGGACCTTCCATTCGGCCGTCGGTTTCTTGGCGGCTTGCATGCTGACGGCGGGTCGGTCGCCGGCAGCGGCCGCGGCCACCGATCAGTCCGGAACCGCCGCCGTCGCTCCGCCGGCGGTTGCGTTCGAGGGCTTCGGCCTCGATGGCTTCAAGGGAGTCGGATCGGTCGCTGCGGCGCTGCGCGGCATCGACGGTCAGCAGGCCGACCTACCCCTGGGGGTGCCCGTCGACGTGCTCGTGAGGGGGCCTGCCGGTCGCGATCGTGTCGCCGATCCGTTGGCCGCCGAGCTGAAGGGCAGGCTCGAGGGATTCGATCTGCTGGCCGGCGTGCAGGCGGACTCGACACTGATCGACGAAGGGCCGAAGAAGTGGGTGGGAGGCGTGCGGATGTCGCACGCCCATGCTGACGGCCGAGAGGCGTTGGAACTGAGGACGTCCCTCGGCCGCCAGGCGCAGACGGGCGTGCTCGGCGTGGAGCTGGGGCCGCGGATCGAACGGCGGCTGCGGAAGGGGCTGACCGTCTTCCTGGACGGTAAGGCGCAGGCCCAGGCCAGTCGCTCCGCCGACACCGGGGCCTGGATGATGCCCGGGCTGGCCGGAGAGAACGGCGGTTCGCTGGGCGTGGCGGCGAGCACCGGCGTGCTGCGGTAGGCCGCGGTCGCCGCGAAGTCCCCGCCCGGTCGACGCCGCTGACTCGGTCGACTCAGGCCAGGTCGCGGTCCTGGAAGAGGACCAGCGCCACCAGGAGCGCGACGGCCGAATAGAGGGCCGCGTAGAGCGCCGCCCAGCCGAGATAGCTCCACGGCACGGGGACGCCGCCCACGACGGCGGCCTCGATCGTGAAGTGTTCGAGCACCGGCAGGAGCGTCGCGAACAATTGCCCCACGAATCGCACGATCGCGATCTTGCCGACGCTCGACTGCACGATCAGCGGGACGAGATGCCCAAGCGCGTAGATCGTGAAGCAGATGATGAGGTTGGGCACGATTCCCAGCCGCGTCGACACCGCCAGGCTGACGGCGGCCAGCAGGATCGTCTCCAGCAGCGACAGCACGAGCCCGGGCACCACCGTGATCATCTCATCGGCGCAGTCGCGCCAGATCGGATCCAATTTGGCGCCCTCGCGGGCGTCGTAGACGACCTTCAGGCTGGTCGTCGCCAGGAGCACGGCGCCCAGGAGCATGAACACGAGAAGGGCGACCAGCACCAGCCCGGCGAACTTGCCCAGAATGAACTGCGGCCGCGTGAGCGGCTTCGACAGCACGGTCAGCGCCGTGCGGCCTTCGATCTCCTCGGCGACCGACACGCTGGCCGTCCAGACCACGACCAGCACAGCGAGCACTTTGATGAGCGTGAGGCTGCTGTCCTTCAGCATCTTCACGTCCTCGCCGAACGTGTTGTAGGGAATGACGATGAAGGCGACCAGCAGCACGGCGCCGACGATGATGGCCACCGAAAAAACCGGCTGACCGATCGCCTCCTTGGTCGTAGCCGACGCCACCGCGGCGATCCGCCGGGGAATCAGCCGAAACAGGCCGTAGGCAAACGCCAGCGAGAGGAGTGTGGCCGTCGTCCAGGGCAGCAGGCCCACCTGCGGGAATTCCGGCACGGTCCTCCAGCTGGCCGTGAGCCGCACTGGCTTGTCGGAGGCGTTCGTCGCTTCGATCTTCGCTTTGCTGCCCAGGAAGGGATTCGTGCCGCCCTCGCTGCGGCTCCACGACCAGCGCCTGCCGTTGGTCGCGTCGAGTTCGACGTCGGGCACCTTGGAGAGGGCAAAGCCCTCGATCGGCTGCTGGGTGCGCACGGCCAGCGGCGCATCGCTCTGCAGTTCGAGCGACGACAGCTCCTGGGGCCGCAGGTCGAGCGGGATCTCCTGAAGCGTGGCGCCGGGGGCCACCTCGACGCTGAGGGCCGACGTGTCGTTGCCCGTGAGCCGCACCAGGGACCGCCAGATCTGTCCCCGCGGCACCAGCGGCGTGAAGGCGACCGCGATGGCGGCCATCGTGAGCAGCAGCCAGGCGAGCGGGCCGGCGAAGCCGTCACGGAGACTGGCCTGCGCCTCGGCCGCCGCCCGTGGCCACACGCCCCGCAGGACTGCCCAGATCGCCAGCAGGATGACGAGTGTGATGAGGCCGCCGACGGCGACCAGCCAGATCGGCGGAACCGCGACCAGCCAGCGATTGGCGAAGAGAACGATCATGGCAGCCTGAGCAAATCCCGGGGAACGATTCGGTGACGATGTGGTGGCCCGGCGGCGCACCTGCCGTGACCGGGCATTATGCCGGTGCGGCGGGGTGGGCGGAAGCCTCCGCGGCAGCGGGGCCGGCCAGCACGGTGACGGCGGGCCCATGAAGCGGCCAGCGGGCGAGCACCCGCTGCAGGTCGTCGGGCGACAGGCTCTCGACAATCCGCAGGTTGTCGGCCACGGACCGGTAGACGCCCCCCTGCGCCCATTCCAGTCCCACGTGGAATAGCCGCCGCCGGGGCCGCTCTCCTTCCAGCACGACCCGGCCGGCGAGCTTGTTGCGGGCCTGCTCGAATTCGCGGCGACCGATGCCCTGGGCGGTCGCGTCGTGATAGATGTCGAGGATCCGCGCAAGCAGGGAATCCGCGTCCGCGGCATCGCACGATAGCTGGGTGATCATCAGACCGGCGTCGAGGAAGTCGTGGTGGTGGCAGGCGGCGTGCTCGGCGTCGCCGGAATCGACCAGGCCCCAGTAGAGGCGGCTGCCAGACTCGTCGCCGAGCGTCACGGCCAGGAGCTTGGCGGCGAAGCGATCCTCGTCGTCGCTGGCGGGACCGGACGACATCCGCACCGCGTACTCGAGGGCGGCGGTGGAGCGGACGATCTGCTCGCGGCGCGCGGCCGGCGGGACGGTGGGCAGTCGCCGCTCCGGCACGGCCAGCGGCTCCCAATCGCCGCACAGCCGGCGGGCCGAGGCGACGAGGGCGGGGAAATCGACCGCGCCCGTGGCGGCCAGCACGATGTTGCCCGGCGCGTACCGGCGGCGGTGGTACGCCCGCATCGCCTCCACCGGCAGGGCCTCGATCGAAGCCACCGTGCCGAGCACGCTCCGCGCCAGCGGATGCCGGCCGAAGAAGGCCGCGCGGCAGCGGTCGTCGGCCCCGAACGGCGGCTGATCGTCGTACATCCGGATCTCCTCCAGGATGACGAGCTTCTCGGTCGCGAAGTCCTCCTCCCGCAGCGCCGGCCGCATCATCCGCGCCAGCAGGTCGACCGCCTCGTGCTGCTGCGAGGGCAGAACGGCGGCGTGGTAGACGGTGTCCTCCTCGCTCGTGAAAGCGTTGGCGCTGGCGCCCATCCAGTCGAAGCGACGGTTGATCTCCTCGGCCGACAGGTCGGCGGTGCCCTTGAAGATCATGTGCTCGAGGAAGTGGCTCACGCCCCACAGTTCGTCCGATTCATCGCGTGCGCCCGTCCGCACGAAGAACCCCAGGCTCGTGGAGAGCGCAGCGTCGGTGACCTCCGCGATCACCTCCAGGCCGTTGTCGAGCCGCTCATGCAGAAACCGCATCCCGCACCTCCAGGGGTTCGCGGCCGAGCGACACGACCGACAGGTCGGCGACGGCATGCGCCGCCAGCCAGGCTTCGATTGAGGCCGCGTCGAGCCGGTCGTAGCGGGCGAGTTCCTCCGCCAGCGGACGGATGGTGCCGAGGTGGTACCACTGCCGGGCGATGGCCCCGGCCCGCGCCGCGCTCGACTCCTGCTGCATGACCAGCCCGCTCTTGGCGCGAGCCCTGACCCGTTCCACCTCCGCGTCCTGGATGCTGCCCGGCAGTCGGCGGATCTCCGCGAGGATTACGTCGAGCGTCTCCTGGGCCCGCGCCGCCGTGGTGCCGGAGTAGCACAGGGCCATGGCGAACTCGCGGTGGGTCTGATATCCGGCCGAGACGCTGTAGCACAGCCCGCGCCGCTCGCGGACCTCGGAGAACAGCCGCGAGCTGGAGCCGCCTCCCAGCACCGCCAGCGCCGCGGTCGCCTCGTACGACTCGTCGGAGCGGTACGGGGGGGCCGACCAGGCCACGGCGATGTGCGTCTGCTGCGAATCGTGCGTGACGTGGCGAACGCGGGGGCCGCGGGGTCCGGCCGTCACGGCGGTGGCGGCGCCGGTGTCCCAGTCGCCGAAGAGCCGCTCCATCCGCGGGACGAAATCGGCCCAGTCGATCCGGCCGGCGATGGCGATGATGGTGCCGCGCGGCCGGACGTTCGCGGCGACGAAGCGGCGAACATCGTCGATGCCGAGCCGCTCGACGTCGGCGGAGAGGCCCTCGGCAGGCATGCCCCACGGCGCCGGATAGTGGAGCTGCCGCAGCGCCAGGATCGCGCGGTGAGCCGGATCATCCTCCGTGCCCGCCAGATTCTGCAGCACCATCTGGCGGGCATTTTCCAGTTCGTCCTCCGCCAGCAGCGGCCGCCGCAGGACGTCGGCGTAGATCGGCAGGGCGTCGGGCAACTGGCGGGCGACCATCGCGCCGGAGAAGCTCGCATGGCTCGTCGACACGGCCTGCGCCCATTGCACGCCGGCACCCTCGAGATCCTCGACGATCCTGCGGCTGCTGCGGTCGCCCGCGCCGCGGAGCATCATCTCGCCCGACACTGCCGCGAGGCCGCAACGCTGCGGGCCGTCGTGGACGCCGCCGGCCGGCGTATGGAAGGCTATGGCCACCGATTCGAGGCCGGGCAGCTCCTCGCCGAGCAGCACGATGCCGTTGTCGAGCGTCGTCGAGAAGAGGGTCTGCTTCACGGGCACCGCGATCGGGACGGGATCACGACCAGACCGGCTCGGCCAGTTGCGAGCCGTCCGCAGCCGGGAAGTCGTCCGGGCGGAGGTCGGTGGTGACGCCGTCCACGACCTTGTAGACGGTCCGTACGCGGCGGAAACCCAGCCGCTGGTAGAGCCGGACGGCCCGGCAGTTGTCAGCCGTCACCTCCAGGGAGGCCGACCGCAGCCCATGCTGACGGAAGCCGAGCAGCGCCTGCTCGATGAGGCAGGTGCCAAGTCCCAGGCCACGGTGCCCGGGCACGATGCCGATGTTTTGGATGAGGCCGCAACCGGCCCGGTCGACGACGCCCTGGATGGTGCCGCACCACTGCAGGTCCTCGGGAGAGCGGCCGAACGCGATCAGCCACGTAGCCTGCGGCAGGAATCCGGGCTTGTTGCGAATCTCCCGCATGAGCCGGCGGCAGCCGTCGAGGTCACCGAGGCAGGGGAAGACCACCGCGTCGATCTCGTCTCGAAACGACCGGAACTTCGCCCGGGCGTGGACGTCGACAAGCGCCTCGTTCCAGGGCACGAATCGATAGCCCGGGCGGAGGCTGCCGGCGCGGCGGGATGCCGTGAGGTCCGCGTCCATTCGAAACCGCTTGAAGTAGGTCGTTTCCACGGCGGTGGCTCCACAGACGGATCGTTTCCCAAAGGTAAGAATACGCTCTGGTTTGGTCAACGCGCCGGTAGCCCACCAGATGCCGGCTTCGGCGCGGCGGATGCCCTGGTTTCGCGGTCCTAGCGTCGACCCGGCCCGGGCCCGGTGCGGGGGATGCCGTTGCCATCCTTCCCGGCGGCGGCTATGATTTTTGGGCGATCAAAAAATGTTTTTTGGCATCTCAAAACTCATGTTGTCGTGGGCGGCACGGGCGACCGCCGGGCCGGTCCGGCCAATCCGCCGCCGTTGCGGCGCCACGCTCGTGTTCCTGGCGGTCGGGCCGTTCGCCTCCGCCGCGCGAGCCGAGCCCGCGGCCGTGGTGGCGACGACGACCGTCGTGGCCGACCTCGTGCGGCAGGTCGGCGGGGAGCGGGTCACCGTCGATTGCCTGATGGGGGCGGGGATCGATCCGCATTCCTACCGGGCGACGCCCCGCGACGCCGATCGCCTGGCGCGGGCCCGGCTGGTCGTGGCCTCGGGGCTGCACCTCGAGGGGAAGCTCTCCGAACTGCTATCGCGGCTTGCCCGGCGTGTGCCGGTGACGGCGGTCGCCGACGGCCTGCCGCGTGACGAACTCTTGTCGGTTGGCGACGGCCTCTACGACCCGCACGTCTGGTTCGATGCGAAGCTGTGGAGCCGCTGCGTGCCCGCCGTGGCGGCGGCGCTGGCGAAGCTCGATCCGGAGGGCCGCGGCGAGTACGAGGCCCGCGCCGCCGATTATGGGCGGCGGCTGGAGGCCCTCGACGGCCGCCTCCGCGAGCGGCTGGCGACCATTCCGGAACGCCGCCGGGTGCTCGTCACCGCGCACGACGCATTCCAGTACTTCGGCCGCGCCTACGGTGTCGAGGTCGTGGGCGTGCAGGGCACGAGCACCGAGGCGGAGGCCGGGCTCGCCGACATCAACCGGCTTGTCGGCATGATCGTCTCCCGCGGTATTCCCGCGGTGTTCGTGGAAACGAGCGTATCCGACCGCAACGTGACGGCGCTGCGCGAGGGGGCGAAGGCCCGCGGCCGCGACGTCGCCATCGGCGGCAGCCTCTACTCCGATTCCCTGGGCGGCGCGGGCAGCGGCGCGGAAACGCTGGAGGCGGCGCTGACGGCCAACGTCGAGACGATCGTGGCGGGGCTCGCCGGAGACCGGTAGCGTCATGCCATCCCCGCTGCTGGAGTTCCACGACGTCACGGTCGCCTACGGCCGCCGGCCCGTGCTCTGGAACATCGACCTGGTCATCGACGAGCCCTGCCTGTTCGGCGTCATCGGTCCCAACGGAGCCGGCAAGAGCACGCTGCTCAAGGCTGCCCTGGGGCTCGTGCCGTTGGCCGGAGGCTCGATCCGTTTTTTCGGGCAGCCGTTCGCGGCCGTCCGCCGTCGCGTCGGCTACGTGCCGCAGCGTGAGACGGTCGACTGGGATTTTCCCGTCAGCGTCACGGACGTCGTGCTCATGGGCACCTACGCGCGGCTCGGCTGGTTTCGCCGGCCCGGGCCGCGGGAACGGGACCTGGCTCGCGAGAGCCTGACGCGCGTGGGGCTCGCCGACGTCGCCGACCGGCAGATCGGCCGTCTCTCGGGCGGCCAGCAGCAGCGCGTGTTCCTCGCGCGGGCGCTCGCGCAGCAGGCCGATGCCTACGTGCTCGACGAGCCGATGGCGGGCGTCGATGCCGGATCGCAGGAACAGATCTTCCGCGTGCTGGCTGAGCTCCGTCGCGAGGGCCGGCTGGTCGTCGTCGTGCACCACGACCTGAGGACGGCGGCCGATTGGTTCGACCGCATCGCGCTGATCGACATGCGGCTGGTCGCGGCGGGTCCGGCCGCCGACGTGCTGACCCCCGACAATTTGCGTCGGACCTACGCCGGTCGCCTCGACGTGCTCGACGAGCTGGGCAGGGCGGTGGCCCGCCGGGAGCGGACGCCGTGAGCGGGCCGGCCTGGATTCCCTACAACACGGTGGTCGTCGCGGCGGGCGTCGCCGCGGTGGGGTTCGCGGCGGGTGTGGTCGGCAGCCTCGCCGTCCTGCGGAAGCGGGCGCTGGTGGGCGACGCCGCCGCCCATGCCACGCTCGTCGGCGTGGCCCTGGCGTTTCTGGCCACCGGGCGCCGCGAGCTGCCGGTGCTGCTGGCCGGGGGGCTGTGCTCGGCGCTGGCCGCCCTCGGCGTGCTCGTGCTGCTGCGGCGCTGGACGCGGACCCGCGAGGATGCGGCCACGGCCATCGTGCTCGGCGTGTCGTTCGGGCTCGGCATCGCGATCGTCTCCGGGATCACGGCCCGCGGCATTCCGGGCGGAGCGGGGCTCGAGCAGTTTCTGCTCGGACACACCGCGGCGCTGTCCGCGGGCGATGCGATCCTGCTCGGGGCGATTTCGGCGGCCGCGGTGACGATCGTGATCCTGGCGGCCAAGGAGGCGACGCTCGTCGCCTTCGATGCAGCCTTCGCGGCCGCCACGGGCTGGCCGGTCACACTCATCGATTACGCCGTCGTCACGCTGGTGGCGTTGATGGTAGTGGCGGGGCTGCCGGCCGCAGGGGCGGTGCTGGTGACGGCGCTGGTCGTGATCCCCCCGGTCGCCGCCCGACAGTGGACGGATCGCGTGGGCACGATGCTCGCGCTCTCCGGAGCGTTCGGGCTGGTGGCGGCGCTGGTGGGAGTGTCGGTGAGCGCCGTCGTCCCCCGGCTGGCCACGGGGCCGCTCGTCGTGCTGTCGGCAGCCGCCATCTTCGTCGCCTCGTTCGTCGCGGCGCCGGGCCGCGGCTGGTGGGCCAGGCTCCGGCGGCAGCGGGCGGTGGAGCTGTCCTGGGCCAGGGGACGGATGCTGACCGCGGCCATGTCGGCCGGAGATGACGGCTTCTCGCGGAGGCGGATCGAGGAATCGATCGGTGGCGCGGGGGCGAGCGTCCGGCGGCGGCACGACGCGGCCTGGGAGTGGCTCGTGCGCCAGTCGCTGGTCGCGCCCGCTCAGCGGGAGGGCGGCACCGCGGGCTGGGCGGCCGATGGCGATCGCTGGCGGCTCACCGCCGCGGGCCGGGAGGCGGCGCTGGAGCGCGGCAGGCGGCTGGAACGCTGGAACGCCGTGATCGCGACCGCGCCGGACGAGGCCCGCGAGCGGCTCACGATCGACCTGCCCGATCCCGGTCGCGAACCGGTCGCCGGCGGGCCTGAGCCAGCGCGGTAGCCCGGCCGCAGCAACGCGGCTGGCGGTGTCGGGACCACCGCTCCTCGGACGATCCAGAAACCGTTCGGACACGTTTGCGGACACACGAATGATCGACGGCCTGACACAGCTGCTCGGCGACGGCATGCACGCCTGGGCGATCGCCACGGCGGCGATGGTGGCCGCCGGCTGCGGGCTCGTGGGCACGCTCCTGGTCGTGCGGCGGATGAGCCTGGTCGGCGACGCCATCAGCCACGCCGTGCTGCCCGGGATCGTGCTGGCGGTGCTGGCTGGCGGGCGGCCCGGCGGGCCGCTGGTGCTCGTCGGAGCGGTCGCCGCCGCGCTCGTCACCGTGTGGCTGACGGAACTGTTCCACTCCCGGGGCGGGCTCGCCGAGGATGCGGGGGCTGGCGTCACCTTCACGACGTTGTTCGCGTTCGGCGTGGTGCTCGTGACGGCGGTGGCGTCGAGGGTCGACCTCGACCCCGGCTGCGTCCTCCATGGCGTGCTCGAACTCGTGCCCTTCGACACGGTTCCGGTGGCCGGCGTCGAGGTGCCGCGGGCCTTCCTCACGGCATCGGCCGTGTTCGCGGGGGTCGTGCTGGCGGCGATGCTCACCTGGCCGCTGCAGGTGTTCACCGCCTTCGACGCGCCGGCGGCGCAGGCCGCAGGCCTGCCGGTGGCCGCGGTCACCACGGGCCTGCTGGCGGCGACGGCGCTGGTGACCGTGGCGGGATTCGAGGCGGTCGGAGCGATCCTCGTGGTCGCGATGCTCGTGGTGCCGGCGGCCACGGCGGAACTCCTGACGGCGCGGCTCCATCGAATGGCGGCGCTGGCGGTCGCCGTGGGCGTCGCCGCCGCCGCGATCGGTTACCTGCTGGCGTGGCGCTGGAACACCAGCGCTTCGGGCATGATCGCCGTCGTGCTGGGACTCATGTACGCCACGGGGCTGCTGCTCGCCCCCGACCGAGGTCTGGTCTCGCGGCTGTGGAGCCGCGTGTGGTTTCGCTGGCGGGTCGGCTGCGAGGATCAACTGGCCGCCTGCTGGCGGGCCGAGGAGGCCCACCTCCACGGAACGCCGCAGCCGCCGCCGATGAAGCCGGGCCTGGTGGACAGTCTGGCCCTTCGCTGGCTGACTCTCACGGGACACGTGCGCCGCGGGTCCCGGGGCTGGACGCTGTCGGACATCGGGCGGGCCCGTGCCGACATGGTCGTGCGGTCGCACCGGCTCTGGGAGTCGTGGCTGGGCCGACATGCCGACCTGCCGCTCGATCATCTGCATCCTCCGGCCGAATGGATCGAGCACCACCTCGGAGCCGATGTGCGGCGCAGGATCGAGGCTGAAGTGGGGCTGGAGGCGAGCGATCCGCACGGCCGGTCGATCCCGCCGGAGCCGTGATCGCAGTGATCGGCGGCCGCGGCCGGCCTGGCGGGCAGGTCGTGGAACGGGCCGGTCAGCGCACGAAGCCGCGGAGCGCCGCCAGGTTGCGACGGTCGTTGTCGGGGCAAGCCTTGCCGTCGGGCCCCTCCTTCGGCGTCTCGAGAATCAGGGGGATGCCGGCGAGCCGGGGGTGGTTCATGAGGAGCGCAAAGGCCTGGGCGCCGATTTTTCCTTCGCCGATCGCCTCGTGGCGATCGACCCGCGATCCGCGATCCCGCTTCGAGTCGTTGGCGTGGATCAGCTTGAGTCGCTCGAGGCCGATCGCCGTGTCGAAAGCGGCGATCGTGCGGTCGAGGTCGCGCCGGGGAAAGAGCGGATAGCCGGCGGCGAAGACGTGGCAGGTGTCGAGGCACACCGCCGCCCGGCGCGCCAGGCTGCCCCGCGGTCGGCCGCAGCCGTCGATCACCGCGAGCATGGCTGCGATCTCCTCAAACGAATCCCCGAGGCACGATCCCTGGCCCGCCGTCGTCTCGATCAGGATGCCGGTGGCGATGTCCCGGGT
>JBIJCD010000178.1:0-7165 GCA_044344895.1 Pirellulales bacterium
GGAGGCGGTGCCACTTTTCCGGGGCGGGCCGGCCGCAGCGGGCGGCCCCGTCGCTACGATCGCGCCAACCGGCCCGCGTTCGCGGCTGGTCGCCTCGCACAGCCGGCACATCGAGCCCGGCCGCAGCGGCCGGCATCGCACTGGCCGAGGCGGGGATCGAACCCGCACGGAGATCTCTCTCCACGGGATTTTAAGTCCCGTGCGTCTGCCTGTTTCGCCACTCGGCCGCCGCCGGGCCCGGGCCACCGGTCGTCACCTCGCGATGGTATCGCCGCCGCGTCGGACGCTGCAAATCGCCGCCAGCCGCGACGGCCGCTACACTTTTGTCGCCGGACGACCCGCCGCCCGTCAGCAGGACAGACCGTTGCCCCCATCGACTTCCGCCGCCGCCAGCCTGCCGGGCATCGACGGTTTCCTCGGCTCGCGGGCCTCGTTCGGCATGGACCTGGTGCTCGTAGGGCTGATCGCGCTGCTGCCGGTGCTGGCCTGGAGCATCCATCTCGTCCGGCACCGGCGCGACTACGCGATGCACCGCCGGCTGCAGATCTTCATCGCCGCGGCGCTCTTCGCGGCGATCGTGGTCTTCGAGGTCGACATCCGGCTCGTCAGCGACTGGAAGGTCAGGGCCGCGCCGAGCCCCTGGTGGCCGGGCGGCGTGCTCGCGGCCCTGGGCATCCACCTGGTGTTCGCCGTTTCGTCGCTCGTGCTCTGGATCTGGGTGCTGTGGGAAGCCGTGCGGCGGTTTCCCGTGCCGCCCGAGCCCGGCAGCCACGGCCCGCGGCACCGGGTCATGGCCCGGCTCGCGGCCGCCGACCTGTTGCTCACCGCCGTCACCGGCACGATCTTCTACGTACTGGCCTTCGTCGCCGGCTGACCGCCGTCGGCGGCCGCGATCCAGCGGCAGATCGCCAGGCCGCCGAAGTAGAGCAGGCACAGCGGCACCGCCAGGAAGAGCAGGCTGTAGGGATCGGCGGGCGTGAGGATCGCCGAGACGACGAAGATCACGATCACCGCGATCCGCCACTGCGCGGCGTAGGTGGCCACGTCGAACACGCCGATCCGCTCCAGGAACAGCATCACCAGCGGCAGCTGGAACCCAAGGCCGAAGCCGATCGGCAGGACCAGCACGAATCCCAGCCACTCGCTGATCCGCGGATCCGGGTCGAGGCCGAGCCACTCGTTGAACTCGAGCAGGTAGTCGAGCACGAAGTCGAAGACGAAGAAGAATGCCAGCGCCACGCCGGCGAGAAACAGGCCCACGCTGATCGGCAGGAAGAACCACACCAGCCGCTTCTCGTGCGGATAGAGTCCGGCGGCCACGAACGTCCACAGCTGGTAGAAGATCCAAGGGCTCGCCAGCACCACGCCGGTGAGGAGCGCGGCCTTCACGTAGATGCCGAAGGCCTCCTGCGCGCTCAGGGTGGTGATGCTCACGCGGGCGTCCCGCGACAGCGGCTGCCAGAGGAGCATCGGCACGAGGGCGTCGAGCGAGAAGGCGGGGCCATGCCCCTCCTGGGCCACCGGCGGGCCGCCCGCCGCAGCCGCATCGACCGCGGCGGCCGCACGCGTTGCAGGCTCGAGCACCTGGCGGAGCCGGTCGGGGTGCACCTCGCGAAGCTCGAACGACATGCCGTGCCGCTCGACGGCGTCGACGATTTCGGCGCGGGAATAGGGCAGGGGGGCGCCGCCGACCTGCCGCGGCTGCCAGGTGTCGAACGTCTCGATGGCCCGCTCGGAGTAATACTTGCCCAGCGCGCGGCGCAGCGGCTGCTCGATGAGATGCACGACGGGCCGGGCGACGAAGAATCCGACGAAGACCGCCAGCACCAGCCCCAGCGCCGCCCGGATCAGACAGATCCGCAGTTCCTCGAGGTGCTCGCCGAACGTCATCGTCGAGCTTTGGAACAGGTCCTCGTCCGAGGTTCGCGGCATGGCTGGGTCAACCGAACGGGCGGAGCGTGTGGAGCGTGCCGAGGAATGATCGACCGGGATGGGGCAGGACCGGCTCGGCGACGCAAGCGTGATGACCGCCGCCCACCCTTCGACTTATACTCCAAAACCAGCGTCCTTGCCGGGGAAACACGGCACGTTTCGGGTGGTGCCCATGATCCTCACACTCCGTCGATTCCGCACCACCCGCGTCAACGCCATCCTCAGCAGCGTCCGGAGCACGGCCTTCGGCATGGCAGGTCGTGCGACCGGCGCACCGGCGTTTGGAACCGCGCTGGCCGCCGCAATGCTCGCGTGCCGGCTCGCCTGTGCGGCGAATCCGGCCCCCACGGAGGCAACGGGCGGCCGGCTGTTCGCCGCCGGCGCGGCGGCGGCCGAGCGCGGCTGGTTCGCCGCGGCCCGCGGCCACTGGCGCGACGCCGCCCGGGAGGCGAACGCCACCGGCGACAGGGCGACGGCCCGCCGTATCGCGCAGGAGACGGCCCACCTCGATGCCGTGGAGCGGGAAATCGAAACCGCTGCGGTGGCCCGCGACCGCGCCGCCGCGACCGCGTGGGCTGCGGCGGAGTGGCCCGTGTCGTGGCGGACGTCGGCCGGCCGGGCCGCGTGCGGAGCGGTGGGACAGGTTCCACCGCTGACGATCATCGGCGGGCTGGTCGTGTGGAACACGGGCCGCTCCCTGCACGCCGTCGCGATGTCCGACGGCAGGCCTCGCTGGCGGACGGCTGACGAGCGCGACACGTGTCTCTTTCCCCGCAGCATCGGCGGCCACCCCACCGCACCGCTGCCGGCCTGCACGCTCCCGCCGACCGCTGCTGTCGGCGGGGCGGGCCGTGCCTATGCGGTGATCGATCGGGGACATGGCGGCCACCTGCTCGCATGCCTCGACCTGTCGGATGCGGCAGCGGCGCGGCCGGAGCCGCCGGGGTCGGCGGCCGGCATGGCGGCCTGTGACGGACCACCGGTGGCCGATGACGAGCTCTGCTGCGTGGTGCTCCGGGCCGACGACGCCCGCGGCAGCCTGGCACTGGCCGTGTTCGACGCGCGGGACGGCAGCCCCCGCTGGACCCGCAGCCTCGGCCCGGCGGTCGCCGGCGACGGCGGCGACCACGCCCGCGGCCGCCGGCAGCCCTGTCTGGCAGAGGATCGGATCGTCGTCGATACGCACGCCGGCAGGCTGTGCGCGTTCGACCGGGAGGGCAACGCGTGCTGGACCAGAGCGACGCGAAGCCCATCGGCAGGAGCGGGACGTGAGGCGTCCGTGTCGCCACCGCGGTTCGCCCGCGGCCGCATCCTCCTGGCCGACGGCGATGGGTCGGGTATCACGGCAGTCGATCCGCGCACCGGTGATCCGCGCTGGCGTTGGCCGGCCGGCGAGACCGCTGTGGCTGCGATGCTCGCCACGGCCGGCGACGGCGTGGTGATCACGACCCGGCCCCGCGGCTCCGGCCCAACGACGCTGCGGCGGCTCGCCGCCGAGGACGGCAGCCAGACGGCCGAGTTCGCCGCAGGACAGCAGCCCGACTGGGCGGCGGGCCGCGGGGTGGTGGCCGACGATACCGTCTTCTGGCCGGTCGCCGGCCGCGCGGCGACCGAGGAGACCTCGGTTCGCCCGCAGCGCGTGCTGCTCGAGGTGCTCGACGCCGTCACGTTCGAGCGTCGCCGCCCGCCCATCGACTGCGGGCCGCTCATCGACACGGACGATGCCTCCGCTGCGGCACCCGACTTCGGATCGCAGGGGCCGCAGGTCGCGATCGCTGACGGCTGCCTCGTCATCGCGAACCAGTCGCTCACCTGCCTGCGGCCCGCTCCCGTCGCCGACCGCGGCCCGGCTCCCGACACCAGTTCCCGCTGACACCCCCATGCCCGACCCACATCCCTCCGCGCCGTCTACCGCCATGGCAACGGCGTCCGCCGCGCTGCGGCAGGCGGCCGACTTCCGCACCCGGGTGATCGACGCGGTCGCGCCGGTGATCGTGGGGCAGCGGCAGGTGCTCGACGATCTGCTCATGGCCGTCGTCAGCGGCGGCCACTGCCTGCTCGAGGGCGTGCCCGGACTCGCCAAGACGCTCCTCGTGAGATCGCTGGCCCAGGCTCTGACGCTCGACTTCGGGCGGATCCAGTTCACGCCCGACCTGATGCCGGCCGACATCACCGGGACCGAGGTGCTCGACGAGGATCCGGCCGACGGCCGACGGCGACCGCGGTTCCTGCCCGGCCCGATCTTCCGCCACCTCATCCTGGCCGACGAAATCAACCGCGCCCCGCCGAAGACCCAGTCGGCGCTCCTCGAAGCGATGCAGGAAGGGCACGTCACCGCCGGCGGCACGACCCATTCTCTGCCGCGGCCGTTCCTCGTGCTCGCCACCCGCAACCCCATCGATCAAGAAGGCACCTATCCGCTGCCGGAGGGCCAGCTCGACCGCTTCATGTTCCTGCTGCGGGTCGACTATCCCGACAGCGAAGACGAAATCGAGATCGTACGCCGCACCACGGGGCCCGCGGTGCCGCCGATCACCGCCGTCGTGGATCGCAGCACGATCGCCGCGGTCTCCGACACGGTGCGGGCGATCCCCGTGGCGGACCACGTCATGCGCCGCGCGGTCGGGATCGTGCGGGCAACTCGGCCAGGCTCCGCCGAGTCGCCCTCCTGGCTGCGAAACCTCGTCCGCTACGGCGCCGGGCCGCGGGCCGCCCAGTTTCTCGTGCTCGCCGCCAAGGCATCCGCGGCGCTCGACGGGCGGCCCTGCGCCGAGATCCGCGACGTGCACCGCGCCGCCGCCGCCGTGCTCAGACACAGGCTCGTCACCACGTTCGAAGGGGAGAGCGAGGGAGTCCGCCCCGATGCGATCATCGACCGGCTGCTCGATGACGACGCCGGACGCCGATCGCTCGCCGAGCCGCCGCGGCCGGCGACGGGGAGCCGCTGATGCGTCTCGGCGTCGCGCTGCCGTGGATGCTCTGCTGGCTGGCGACGGCTGTCATTCCGCTCGTCCTGGCGCGGCTGGCGGTGCGGCACCCGCGGCTGGTCCGCTGGGGGCCGAGCGATCTGCTCGCCGCGGCCGCCCGGGCGAGCCGCGTCACCCGCGGCGGTCTGCCCTGGCTGCTCGTGATCGTGCGCGGACTGCTGCTGGCGTCCGCCGCGGTGGCTGCGTCCCGCCCGTGGTGGCAGCCGCCCGCGACGCTCCCCGGACTGCGACATGCCGACGCGACCGCCGGCGCCGGGAGGATCGCCGTCGTGACCGCAGCGGCCGTCGGCGACTCCTCGCTGGCGATCCGCCGCGCGGTTGAATCGCTGGCGGGCATGGAGGGCTCGCTGGGCCGAGCGGCCACGGCGCGACGTGGCCTGCCCCCGCCCGAGATCATGGAGGTCGACATCCGCGATCTCTCGCTGGTCGCCGCGGCGCCGCGAACCCTCATCCTGCTCTGCGACCAGGCTCCGCTCTCCGCGACCGACGCCCAGGCGGTCACCGCTGCAGTCGACGCGGGCGCGGCCCTCTTGGTCTGCCTCGGGCCACTGTCGACGCATGCTGAAGACGACCGCCGCCGGCTCTCCATCTGGCTCGACGCTCTCGCCGGCATCACCGTCGGCGGACGCGTGTTGCTGCCCGAATCGGCGATCGAGGTGATGGATGGACTGGCCACCCCGGTCGCCACACCACCGGAGGGAACCTCCGTCGACGCCGCGGCGGAACAGACCGCGAGTGGCTTGCATCGCTTCGCGCCGCTGGCCGGGCCGGCGGTGTCGGCAGTCGCGGAACTCGACGGCGGCCTCGCGGCGACGGTGCTCGCCAGGACGTCGCCGGACGGCAGGCCGCTCCTGGTGGAGACGCGGCGCGGCCGCGGCACCGTCTGCGTGTCGGCCCTGCCGCTCTCGTTGCACAGCGCGGGCCGCCGCGGTGCGGAAGACGACTGGAGCGATCTGGCCGCCTGGCCCGCCTTTGTCCCGTTCGTCGATGCGCTTGTGGCGCGGCTGCTCGACGCCACGACGGCTCCGATGGCCCACGACCCGGCGGCGACCGGCGCAGCCGAGACGCACACCGCGACAGGGCGGCCCGCTGCCGTCGCGCCGCATCGTTCCTCGCCCCTTGCCCTCGCGCCGGCCTTCATCGCGGCTGCGATCGCCTGCCTGCTCGCCGAATGGTGGCTTGCGGCTCCCGCTGCCGCGGACCGTCCGGCCGCTTCCGCGATGTTGCCGCAGGCGAGCCGGGCCGTGGTGCTGGCGATCCTCGTGACGATGGTCCTGGCCTGGTCCGGGCTGCCGGCGGGCGACGCTCGGCCGGCCGACCGGCCGCGGCCGGTCGCGGTGCTCATCGACACGTCACCGAGCATGGCGGGCCGCGGCCCGGACACCGCGGGATCACAAGCCAGCCGTCTCGACGCGGCGATCGCGGCGCTTCGCGATCGGACAGGGCAGGACGGTCCGCTCGAACGCATCACCGCCGATCGGCCGCTCGCCATGTACGGCGTGGCGGCAACGCTCGAGCCGCTGGGGACTCGGCCAGATGGTGTGTCGACCGGGGTACTTCGCGGCCTCACCACGCTGGCCCCTGCGCCGGCCGCCAGCCGGCTCGGCGATGCGGTCGTCTCCCTTCTCGCCGGCGCCGAGGGCGAAGCTGACGAAGCGGCGCTGCCGGCGGCGATCGTGGTCGCCAGCGATGGCGGGATCACGGCAGGGGCATCCTGGTCGACCGCCGCGCGGATGGCGGCCCGCAGGGGAGTGCCGCTCGTGGCCCTGCCCGTGGCGGGCGCCGTCGACACCGCCACTGCAGCGTTGCCTCCGGGCTTCCGCGTGACCGCGGTCCGGGCTGCGCGGCTGTGCCGTGCGGACGAACCGGTCGCGATCGAGATCGAGGCAGAGGCGACGGCCGCGGACTCGTCGCTCGAGATCCGCGCCGCCGTGGCCGCGAACGGCCCCACCGTCGCGCGAGCGGCCCTCGCCTGCGATCCCACGACCGACGGTATGTCGGCCCGTTTCAGCGGCCGGCTCACCGTGCCGGCCGACGCGTTGCCCGGCGCCGGCTCACGGCTCGTGTCGCCCCTGATATCCATCGGCCGCACGGGCGCCGTGGCTTCCGATCAGCCCGTGCTGGCGACCATGACCTGTCCGCTGGCCGTCACCGACGCACCTCTTCGCGTGCTCCTGATCGAGGCGACGCCCCGGTTCGAGCACCGGTTTCTCGAGCGTCTGCTCGCGCGGGACCGGGCGTTCGAC
>JBIJCD010000179.1:0-7152 GCA_044344895.1 Pirellulales bacterium
TGGCCGAATCCCACGTGGCTGGCGGCGCGGGCGTTGGGCAGCGCCGCGGCCACCGCCGCGGCCGTGCGGGCGATCACCTCGCGGTGGAAGTCGCCGTCGAACCGCGGATGATTCCGCACTGCCATGTCGCGGAGGATCTGTTCGGCGGTGAAGTCGGCGTGAGGGGCGTCGTGCTGGTGGATGACGTGCACGGCGACCCGGCCGGGCGTCGTGCCGGCGGCCGTGGCGAGCGCGGCTCGGAACGCGTCGTGCGCGGCGTTGCCGATCCCGATCCAATCGACGGAACAGAGCACGATCGGCCGGCCCGCCCCGAGGAGCACGATGCCGCGGGAGCGGAGCTGCAGGTCGGCCACCCGCACGACCGGGCCGTAGGCCATGGCGGCGCCGAGCGGCGGCGTGGCGTCGACGTCGAAGACGGCCACGCGGACCGGATCGGCCCGGGAGGGATCGGCCGCCGGCGGGTCGACAGCGGTGGCCGCCGGTGGTGCGGCGGCCGCCGCCAGGAGCGTGCGCTCGAGCCAGGCGTAGGCCTGCTCGCGCTGGGCCGCCGGAAACTCGTGCCCGGCGTCGGGCGTGGCCAGCTCGAGCCGGTCGCCGGCCGCGAACAGGTCGTAGATCGGCCTGGCCTCCGCGAACGCACGCTGCACGCCCGCAACGGCGAAGTTGTCGTCATGGATCGGGGCGCTGGCGAAGCATCCGCGGGGGGCGAGCGACGCGATGACCTCCGGGAAGTCGAACGGCACCCGCTGTGGATCACTGCCGTAGGCGTCGCGGATCCGCGGCATGTAGGTGCGGCTCGTCCAGCCCGTCAGGTCGCCGCCGCGGTAGTCCGGAAAGGGCGTGAAGCCGCAGCTGGTAACCACTGCCTGGAGCCGTTCGTCGAAGGCTGCCGTGAAGATCGCGTTGTGCCCGCCGAGCGAATGGCCGATCACGCCGATGCGTGCCGGATCCACCAGCGGCAGGGAGGCGAGCAGGTCGACGCCGCGGATGTTGTTCCAGACCGCCTTCATGCTGCCGCTGACAAAGCCGCTCGCGGCAAAGTCGTCGGCCCGCGTGTATTCACCGAATCGTGGATAGTCGGGCACGAGGCAGACGAAGCCCCGCTCCACGAGCTCGCGGGCATAGCGCAGGCCGGGCAGGCCGCCGAGGCCGGCCGGCTCGTCCTTGCCAACGGAGTTCGTCTGGTGCAGGCACAGCATGGCGGGGCGGGCGGGCGCCGCGCCGGCGGCGTCGGGCACGAGCAGCCAGGCAGGCACGTCGTCGCCGTCGGCGACGCGATACCGCAGCTTGCGTCGCAGGTGTCCGTCGGCCCGTTCCTCGGCAAGGATCTCGAACGATGGCGGCGATCGCTTCGTCGGGTCGGCCGGGCCGGGCAGCGGCCCCATCACCCGCTCCATGCGGCGGCGGATGCCGGGCACGCGGGCCCTCCACGCGGCGGCTGACGTCGCCTGCGGCGTCTCGGCGCCGCCGAGGTGTTCGAGGATGGAAGCGGCCACCTGCCGGCCCAGCAGGTCGTAGCCCTTGGCCGTGAAGTGCACGTCGTTCGGCGGCTGCACCTCGGCCAGGTGCGGCGTGATGAAGCCGAAGAGGTCGTCGACCGCGACGCCGTGACGCTCCATCACGGCCGCCGCCGCGGCGTTTCGCTCCACGATCGAGGCCGCCGTCTGGCCGCTCGCGGCGACGTCGGGGATCGGCGTCGTCGTCGCCCAGACCAGCCGCGCGCCGGTCTTCTTCATTCGCTCCACGAGCGTCGCGAGCCGCTCGACGTAGTCGGCCACGGGCGTGCCGCGGTCGTGGATTCCGAAGTTGAAATGGATCAGGTCCCAGCGGCCGTCGCCCAGCCAGACGTCGAGGTTCTTCAGGCCGCTGGCGGTCGGACCGCAGTTCGCCGGCGCCCGATGCACGTTGGCCTTGCCGGCCAGCGCCGCACGGGCCGCCTGCGTGTAGCCCCGGGAGACGGAGTCGCCGATGAGGAGCACCCGCGGCAGGGCGGGATCATCCCTGACGAAGTCCCAGGCGTTGCTTCGGCCGGAGACCCGGTCCTGCTTGTGCAACGGCAGGTAGAAGCTGCCGAGCTGTTCCTGGAGCACCCGCTCCCAGGCCTGCTCCTCCGCGGACAGGCCCGCGACCAGCCGGTCGTACTGCTCGTTGACGGCGGACTCCTGGGCCCGCTTCGCCGCTTCCTGCTCCTGCTTCTTGGCGGCCGCCTCGGCGGCGTTCGTGGGCTCGGCCTGCTGGGCGGCGGCCGGGCAAGTCGCGAGCGCCGCGGCGAGCAGCACCGGAAGCAGGAGGGACGATCGCATGACGGCTCCTTGATGTCGTCGTGAACCAGCCACCGTAGCGGACGCCGGCCACCTTGTTTACCAGAGAGGCACGCCGGCCGCCGCAGAGATCTCACCGCCCGTCGGGTGGCGATGGCTCCCGTTGTTGGGCGTCGTCCCGGCTCGTGGTGGTCTCGTCCGCTTTCGTCTTGTTCGGTCTGGGCTCTTCGTGTTGGGGCTCGTCCTTTCCGGCCGGCGGCAGCGACAGCTTCTTGGGCGTGGCGTATCGAAGGATGAAGTCGACGACCTGCTGGGGGTCGTCGAGGCCGTGGGGATGGTGGCCGCAGCCCGGCTTGCGGATGAGCTCGACCGTGCCGCCGAGAGTCCGGTAGCGGTCGGCGACGATCTCACCGTTGTCGGCCGGCGGCACGACGTCGTCGGCGTCGCCCACCACGTGCACCAGCGCGATGCCGGCAGCGGCCAGCGTCGGCAGCGTGTCGACGGGATTGCCGCGGTAGGCGAGGGCGGCGGTGACGTCGGCGAAGCCGTATGCCTCGAGGCACGCCGCCCAGTCCTTAACGCTGCCCTTCGACGTGCCCTTGCCGCCCGGCCAGCTCTTGAAGTCGCAGACTGCACCGTCGCCGTAGATCACCGCCACCTTCTCCGGGTGCTCGGTGGCGTAGCGGTGGGCGTACAGGCCGCCGCGGCTGAGGCCGATGAGCGCGGAGCGCGGGGCGAGCCCACGGCGGACGAGCTCGTCGTGGAAGGCGTCGAGCCGCGCGACCGCCGCCGGGCTGCCGAACGTGTTGCCGACGTCGAGGAAGGCGTGATGGAAGCCGGCGGCCACCAGCTGCGGCGCGGCGCACCGCGCGGCAAACGCGTCGGGAAACATCATGCACCACGACCAGGGATTGCCCGGCAGCGGCGCGGCCGGCTCGACGACCCAGGCGTCGCGGTCGTGGAACCTGAAGCGGTGCCGGACGTGGCCGTGCCACTGGTCGAGCGTCTCATCCGGAAACGCGAGGTCGGCCTTCGCGGCGGGCGCAGCGACGGCTCGCTCGGCGGCGGACGCGCTGGCAAGCGATGTGATGAACGCCGCGATGAGGATCGACACCGCGATGCCCGCGGCACGGCCGGGCGGCCCGGCGGACGTGGGCGCGTCCCCCGTGAGCGCGGGAGGCGAGGGGATCGGCGTGCGGATGCGGAGCGTGGCGTGCGGCCGCCAGCGACGCAACGCATGCCGTCCCCGAGCCGGGGCGGAACCGACGACGGCTGCGAGAGGCACCCGGTCTCCGTGCGATCGTTTCATGCGCCGATGTCCTTCGGAGTCACGACGGTGCCGCGAGAGACGGCCTCCCGCATCAGGAGGCAGGTGAGCACGGCCGCCCGGCCCTGCTCCGGTCCGGCGATCGCCGGGATCCGCTCGCGGACGCTCTGCAAGAACGCCTGGAAGGCCAGCGTCGTGTTGTCGGGCCCCTTCTCCGGGCCGACCTTCCGCTCCGCCCGGCCGGTCGACTTGCGGTAGGTCACGACGCCGGTGTTGAAGTCGATGCCCCCCTGCTCGCCGACCAGCTGCGTGTATTCCCGGTCGAGGCCCGGCGGCGACACCCACGAATGGACGATGTTCACGATCAGCCCGTTCTCGTATTCGAGCACGCCGCTGTAGTAGTCGTGCACGTCGCGGTCGGGCTGCTGGTCGGTGAAGAACCCGCTGCGGCCCATGCCCATGGCCCGCTTCGGCGTCGACCGCGCGGCCCAGTTGAGCACGTCCCAGTTGTGGACCGCCTGCTCGAGCATCCAGTCGCCCGACCGCGCCCGCTTGCCGAACCAGTCATAGAGCGGGCCCCAGGAGTTCGACCACATCACGCGGCCCTCGAGGAGCCGGCCCAGGTCGCCGCCGTGGACGAGCTCCATCGCCTCGAGGAACTTCGGGTCGCTCCGCCGCTGGAAGCCGATCTGCACGATGCGGTCGGGGGCCGCTTTGGCCGCCGCGACGAGCGTGTCGCACTCCGGGAGCGTGAGGCACATCGGCTTCTCGGCGTAGAGGTCCTTCCCCGCCGCGAGCACGTCGAGGTAGCACGGCAGGTGGAGGTCGACCGGCAGCGCGCTTGTGACCGCTTGGATGTCGCCCCGCGCCAGGAGCTCCTTCCAGTCGGCGGTGCCGAAGGGCTGCGGCTGGCCGGCCTGCACCACCTTCTCCTGGGCCGCGGCCACGCGGTCGGGGTTCAGGTCGCAGACGGCGACGACGCGGACGCCCGGCTGGGCGAGCAGCACCTTGAGGTGCGTGCCGCCCCGGCTGCCCACGCCGATCAGGCCGATCGTGACCGGCCGTACGGCGTCGGCCGCCGCCGGTGGCTGGGCGAAGATCGGCCGCGCAAGCGCCTGGCCGGCGGCGATGCCGGTGGCGGCGAGCAGCTGGCGGCGGCTGGTGCCGGAGGGCTGCGGCGGGGCTGACGTGGTCGTCGGGGTGTCGTCTCGCATGGCGGGTCTCCGAGGGGTGGGAGCACGAACGAAGTCAGTATCCCGCGGTGGGCGGCGCGCCGGCGTCGACAGCCGGGCGGCCGAGCCGCCGGTTCCACTCGTCGAGGATCTCCGGCGTGCGGCTCGTGCCGCAGCGGCTCGCGCCGAGGCCGCGGACCCGCAGCAGGCTGTCGAGGTCGCGGATCCCGCCGGCGGCCTTTACCTGCACGTGGGCCGGGGTGTGCTTCCGCATGAGCGCGAGATCGGCGTCGGTGGCGCCGCCGCTGCCGTAGCCGGTCGAGGTCTTGACCCAGTCGCAGCGGATGTCGCCGGCGATCTCGCAGAGGTGGATTTTCTGGGCGTCGTCGAGGAAGCAGTTCTCGAAGATCACCTTCACCCTGCGGCCGGCGGCGTGGGCCGTCTCCGTGACGGCTCGGATGTCGGCCCGGACGTCGGCCCAACGGCCGCTCCTCACGAGCGACACGTTCACCACCATGTCGAGCTCGGCGGCCCCGTCGGCCACCGCCCGCTCGGCCTCGGCGACCTTCACCGCGGTCGTGTGGCCGCCGTGCGGGAAGCCGATCGTGGTGCTGGGCACGACGGTCGAGCCTGCCAGCAGGTCGGCGCAGCGGGCGAGCGCGTAGGGCATGATGCAGACGCTCGCAACGTCGTAGGCCAAAGCCAGCCGGCAGCCCGCCTCCAGCTCGTCCCACGTCAGCGTGGGGGCCAGCAGCGAGTGGTCGATCATCGTCGCGAGGTCTTCGTAGCGCAGGGTCACGCGATGATTTCCCTGACCACGGAGCCGTAGACGTCGGTGAGCCGGTAGTCGCGGCCGGCGTGGCGGTAGGTGAGCCGCTCGTGGTCGATGCCCAGCTGGTGGAGGAGGGTGGCGTGCAGGTCGTGCATGTGCACCTTGTCCTCGATCGCCTGGTGGCCGAACTCGTCGGTGGCGCCGTGGGCGTGGCCCGGCTTGAAGCCGCCGCCGGCCAGCCACACCGTGAAGCCGCCGGGGTTGTGGTCGCGGCCGGTGCCGTTGTTCTCCGCGTAGGGCGTGCGTCCGAACTCGCCCCCCCACCAGACGATCGTGTCCTCGAGCAGCCCGCGCTCCTTGAGGTCGTCGAGCAGCGCGGCCACGGGCCTGTCGACGGCCGCGGCATGCTCGGCGTGCTTGGGCATGTCGCTGTGCTGGTCCCAAGCGGGGTTGGAACTGCTGCCGTTGCTGTAGGTGACCTGCACGAACCGCACGCCCGCCTCGCTGAGCTGCCGGGCCATCAGGCACTTGCGGCCGAAGTCGTCGGTCGGCTTGCGGTCGATGCCGTAGCGGTCGCGCGTGGCGGCTGATTCACGGGCCAGGTCGACCACGCCCGGCGCCTCCTGCTGCATCCGCCAGGCCAGCTCGTAGCTCTCCACGACGGCCTCGAGCTCCTGCTCGCCGGGCTGCGACGCCAGCTGTGCGGCATTGAGCGCCTGCTGGAGCTCGAACTGCCGCCGGGCGGCGTCGGCTGCGCGAGCCGGGGCGACGTTGCGAAACGCGATCTCCTGCGCGGGCAGCCCGGAGCGGCCCATGGGCGTGCCCTGGTGCACGGCGGGCAGGAAGCCGCTGCCGAAGTTTCGCGGGCCGCCGTTGGCCAGCGACGGGCCGATGCTCACGAAGCCGGGCAGGCTCGCGTTCTCCGTACCGAGCCCGTACTGCAGCCAGGAGCCCAGCGAGGGCCGCAGGAAGGTGGTGGCGCCGGTGTGGAGGAAGAGCGTGGCGGGGCCGTGCGCCACTCCCTCGGTCTGCATCGAGCGGATCACGCACAGGTCGTCCATGTGCCGGGCGATCTCCGGGAGGAGTTCCGAGGCCCACAGGCCGCTCTCCCCGCGCTGGCGGAAGGGCCACAAGGGCTTCATCACGCGGCGAGTGGCGCCGGTGCCACCCCGGGCGATCGCGCGGGCGTCAGCGAAGTCGAGCATGGCCCCGTCGTCCTGCACGAGCCGGGGCTTCCAGTCGAAACTGTCGACGTGGCTCACGCCGCCCGCCATGAAGAGGAAGATCATCCGCTTCGCCCGGGCCGGGTGATGGAGACCCGCCGTGGCGGCGCGGCCGTCGCGGGCCAGGAGGTCGGCGAGGGCGAGGCCACCGAAGCCGCAGCCGGTAGTGGCGAGCAGCCGACGGCGGGTGAAGCTGGGATACGGCATGGGGCGATTCCCCGCGGGGTTCCGGAGTCGGTCGCGTCGTGCTGCGGACGAGGTCAATCGAGCAGGTCAGTCGAGGTAGCGGAAGTCGATGCACCCGAAGAGCGATTGGAAGATCATCGACCACGCCTCGGACCGGGCGGTCGCGTCGGGGCCGGCCGCTGCGAGCACTGACAGGCATGCCTGCCGCTCGGCGGCGTACGGCGGCCGGGCCAGCGCGGTGAGGTAGGCACGGGAGAGCCGTTCCTCGTCG
>JBIJCD010000180.1:0-7150 GCA_044344895.1 Pirellulales bacterium
ACACCGGCTGGCTCGCGTCGTCCACCGCCACCGGCCACGCGGGCCGCGTGGTGGTGGGGCGGGTCGGCGGCTGCTGGGTCGCGGCACTGCAGGGCCGCGTGCACGGCTACGAGGGGCATGTTCCGGAACGGCTCTGCCGCGGCGTCGAGCTGCTCGCGGCGCTCGGTGCGACGACGCTGCTGGCCACGAACGCGGCGGGCGGACTGCGGCCTGACATGCAGGTCGGCGAGCTGGTCGTCATCAGCGATCACGTCGACTTCGTCCGCCGGGCCTGGACGCGGCCGGTCGAGTGCGAGCGGCCCGACCGGCCGGCGGAGGCCGCACGCGAAAGTGTGGTGCCGTCGAGGTGTTATGACCTCGCGCTGGGAGAGCGGGCGGTCGTGGCGGCTGCGCGGGCGGGGGTCGCGGCCCGGTCGGGCGTCTATGCGCACCTGCTCGGACCAAGCTACGAGACCCGGGCCGAATACCGCATGCTGCGGAGGCTGGGCGCCGACGTCGTGGGGATGTCGACCGTGCCCGAGGTGATGGCGGCGCAGCGGCTCGGCATGCGGGTGGCTGCCGTCTCCGTGGTGACCAACGTGGCCCGCCCCGACGCCCCGGGCCGCACCGACGCCGAGGACGTATGCCAGGCCGCTGCCGCTGCAGCCGAGGGCGTCTGGGCAATTCTCGAGGCGGTTGCGGCCGTGCGGAGCGACGCCGCGGCGAGTGCGGAGGGGGGCGGGCGATGATCGTGCTCCTGACCAACGACGACGGCATCGACGCGGCCGGTCTGGCCGCGCTCCAGGCGGCGTGCCGCGGCACCGCCTGCCGCCCGCTGGTGGTGGCGCCGAAGGAGCCGCATTCCGGCTGCGGCCACCGCGTGACGACCGATCGGCCGCTGGTGCTCGAGCAGGTGGGCGTCGACCGGTATCACGTCGACGGCACGCCCGCCGACTGTGTTCGCCTCGCCCTAACGACGTTGGTGCGTCCGCCGGCCGGCCTCGATTCACTCGGCGGCGCGGCCGATCGGCCGCGGGTCGACTGGGTGTTGTCCGGGATCAACGCCGGCGGAAATCTCGGCGTCGACGTGCACCACTCGGGCACGGTTGCGGCGGCCCGCGAGGCGGCGCTGCACGGCGTGCCGGCGCTGGCGGCCTCGCACTACCACCGCCGCGAGGAGCCGATCGACTGGGAACGAGCGGCCGTCTGGATGCGCGAGGTGCTCGCCGAGGTGCTGCCGCTGCCCCTGGCGGCGGGGGAATTCTGGAACGTGAATCTCCCGCATCCGCTCGGCGTCGGTACCACCGCCGCGCGGCCGCCGCTGGTGGAGTGCCGGATCGATCCGTCGCCGCTGCCGCTGGGCTATGCGAACGAGCCAGACGGCTGGCGGTACCGCTCCCGCTACCACGAGCGGCAGCGGGTGTCGGACGGCGATGTCGCCGCCTGCTTCGGCGGCGCGATCAGCCTGTCGCGCGGCCGGGTCGTGTAGCGGGCGAGGACACGCCGGACCCCCTGTTGGGTCGGCGTTCGCACGATCGATGTGAAGCGTTCACCGCCGGGGCGGTGAACGTTTGCTCGCGGGATGATCTCGCGCGACCGCCTGTGGCAGCCCGTTTGTCGTGGACATGCGAAATCCTCCAAGCCCGTCGAGCTTCCGCCGATCCCGGGTGCCCGTTTGCCAGACGTGCCGGGGCATCGCTCCGGCGATGTGAGAATCGCTCTACGTCTCGAGCGTCGTCAGGTCGGCGTCGAACACGCGGACCTTCGCCCAGGTGTCGGCGTGCGCGGCGATGAAGGCGTTGTGCCGCGGGGCGGTCTGGTAGGCGTCGTGGGCGGAGTGCGAGTCGAAGACGATCACGAGCGCCACGTCGTAGTCGCGGTCGTTGACCTGCCGGTCATAGTCGGCGCAGGTGCCGACGGCGAAGGCCTTCGTGCCCGGGTGGCCGGTGAGGTGCTCGCGGCAGCCGGCGATCAGCCTGGCGGCGGCGGCGGCCGTGCGGTCCTTGAGCGTGAAATAGACGGAGTGGGCGAGCATGGGCGGGCTCCTGTCGCGGGGAGGGTGTGCCGGGAAACGGCGGGGCGGTCAGCCGCCGCGGGCGTCGCGGGCGGCCCGGGCGGGGCCGCCCGAGGCGTCGCCGCCGCTCCGCGGTGCGGGTGGCCCGATGATGTCGACGACTTCGGTGTCGTCGAGCATCTCGCGGGATTCGAGCTCGCCGGCGAGCCGGTCGAGCTTGTCGCGGTGGGTCG
This sequence comes from Pirellulales bacterium, assembly GCA_044344895.1. GTDB lineage: Bacteria > Planctomycetota > Planctomycetia > Pirellulales > UBA1268 > CAMCQY01. Next base: position 2,227 of record JBIJCD010000180.1, read on the forward strand.
ACAGCAGCTCCGCGGCGCGGGTGGCCGCGTCGCCAAGCAGCCGGGCCACCTCCTCGTCGATGATCTGCGCCGTGTGTTCGCCGAACTCCCGCTGCTCATAGACGTCGCGGCCGAGGAAGGGGTGCTCGTTGGAGACGTGGCAGGCCACCGGGCCGACCCGCTCGCTCATGCCCCAATTCGACACCATCTTCCGCGCGATCCGCGTGGCCTGCTGCAGGTCGTTTTCGGCGCCCGCCGAGTATTCGCCGAACACGAGCTTCTCGGCGGCCCGGCCGGCGAGGATGAAGGCCAGGCGGTTGTTGAGGTCGGACTCGCCGATGTTCATCCGGTCCTCCTCCGGCACCAGCTGCGTCACGCCGAGGGCCCGGCCCCGCGGGATGATCGTCACCTTGTGCAGCTTGTCGACGCCCGGCAGGAGCCAGGCTGCCAGTGCGTGGCCGGCCTCGTGGTAGGCGGTCATCTTCTTCTCGCGGCCGGCGAGCAGTTCTTCCCGCTTCGGCCCCATCAGCACCTTGTCGCGGGCGTAGTCGAAGTCGGCGGAGGAAACCGCGTCCTTGTCGTGCCGCGTGGCCCAGAGGGCTGCCTCGTTGACGAGGTTGCGGATGTCGGCGCCGGTGAGGCCGACGGTGCCGTCGGCGAGCCGCGACAGATCGACGTCGGCCGCGAGCGGCACGTTGCGGGTGTGCACCTTGAACAGCGCGAGCCGCGCCTTCTGGTTCGGCCGGTCGACGGTGACGTGGCGGTCGAACCGGCCAGGCCGCAAGAGCGCCGGATCGAGCACGTCGGGCCGGTTGGTGGCCGCCAGCACGATCACCGATTCCGACGGGCTGAAGCCGTCCATCTCGCTCAAGATCTGGTTGAGCGTCTGCTCGCGCTCGTCGTGGCCGCCGCCCAGGCCGGCGCCGCGGACGCGGCCGACGGCGTCGATCTCGTCGATGAAGAGGATCGCCGGCGAGGCGTCCTTGGCGGTCTTGAACAGATCGCGGACTCGCGATGCGCCGACGCCTACGAACATCTGGATGAATTCGCTGCCCGAGATCGAGAAGAAGGGCACGCCCGCCTCGCCGGCGACGGCCCGCGCCAGGAGCGTCTTGCCGGTGCCCGGCGGGCCCATGAGGAGCACGCCCTTGGGCACGCGGCCGCCGAGCCGCTGGAACTTCTGCGGATCCTTGAGAAACTCGACGATCTCCTTCAGGTCTTCCTTCACCTGCTCGAGTCCGGCGACGTCGGCGAACGTCACCTGCTTGTCGCCCGCGCCATACCGCTTGGCCGGCGACTTGCTGAAGCCGCCGAGGAAGCCGGAGTTGCCGAGGGGGTCGCGGGCCCGCCGCAGCGTGAGCCAGAAGCCTGCCATCAGCAGCAGCGGCACGAGCATGTAGAGGCCGAGCAGGAAGCCGGTGCCGTCGGTCGGCTGTCGGACGGTGGTGCGGACGGAGTGGTCGAGCAGCAGCGCGTTGAGGCCGTCGGCGAGGTAGGCCGACAGCTCCATGCGGAAGTGCTTGGTCTGGCCGGCGCCGGCCGATCGGTCGGCCGAGACCGGCGTGCGGAACTCGCCCAGCAGCGAGTTGCCGGAGATCTCCACGCTCGCGACGTTGCCCGCCTTCACCTGGCGGACGAATTCGTCGTAGCTGACGGCCGTCGGCAGGCCGGCCTGTTCGCGGGCGACGAGCGTCACCATCGCCAGCGCCGCCAAGATCAGAATGATGATCACCGGCATGTTCAGCGGCTGGCCGAACAGCGAAGGCTGATTCGCCGGGCCCTTCGGGGACGGAGCGGTATTCGTCACTGTGGGGTCCGTGATGGGATGGCCGGCCGATTGCGGCCGCGGGGAAAATCGGCCTCATAGTGTAGTCTACGCGTGTGCTTGGGAAACCCGTTCGCGCAGACCGGCGGGGCCGTACGACTTCAGTGCAGCGGATGCAGGTGCCATGGCTGGCGTGGACGAAAACCGGCGGCCGGCGACGAAGCGAGGTGTCGTGGCAGTGGCGATCCGGGAGGGCCGGTTCCTGGCGATCCGGCGGGGCCCGACCGTGGCCGCGGGCGGACGGCTCTGTTTTCCGGGCGGTCACATCGAGCCCGGCGAGGCTGAGCACGAGGCGGTGGTGCGGGAGTGCCGCGAGGAGCTGGCCGCCGTAGTCGAGCCGCGGGACTGCGTGTGGCGCAGTGTGACGAGCTGGGGCACGTCGCTGGCCTGGTGGACAGTGGATGTGGCAACGCAGTCGGAGTTCGTGCCCCATCCGGTCGAGGTGGCGGAGATCCTCTGGCTCTCCGCGGAGGAGATGATCGACGAGCCGACGCTGCTCGAGGGCAATCGGGCGTTTCTCGAGGCCGTGGCGCGGGGCGCCGTGCGGCTCTGAGCTTGCGGCGCTTCGGCAGGCGTTCCTAGTCGCGGCCCTTGCCCAGGATGATGCCCTGCGGCTCCTGCGGCGCCGGCAGCGGCAGCGGATTGGCGGCCGCCTCGAGCATCGCGCGAAACCGGTTGGGCCGCGGGGCGACGACCGGCTGCGTGGCCCCCGCGACGGATGCGGTCGGCGGCTTGGCCGTGAGGCCCCTCGCCGTCGCCTCCGAGCCGGCCGTTGTGCCTGTCGCCGCCGCGAGCCACCGCTCGAGCGTGGCCCGTTCCTGCGGGGTGAGCGGGGTGAGCTGCAGGCTGGTGGCGGCTGCGCCGGCCGGGTGTCGGCGGCTGATCGTCGCGAGGAAGGCCGACAGGTCGCCGTGCGGGCCGACCACGTCGGTGAGCGACTCGATATTGGCGAGCGTGCTGCCGCGATCGATCGGCCCTGCGATGTCGCCCCGATGGAACCTGGGGGCGTGTGCCGAGGGGCCGCCGTGGCAGGCTCCGGCGGCGCACTTGTTGAGGATCAGCGGCTGCACCTTGGTGGTGAACAGGGCCACCAGTTGTGGCGAGGTGTCGGCGGCCCGGGCGGCCGTCGTGTTCGTCGCAGCCGACATGATTCCGCTGAAGGCGAGTGCGGCTGCCGACGCCGCTGCCAGTCTGCGCATGGCCGTGACGCGGCTGGCGTGGCGACGCGGCGTGTCGTGAGCGGGCAGCGGCATGGCGGCTGGCATGGCGGTCGAGCGTCGGATGTTCGCCACGACGGTCATCGGGCGACCAGGGGGCGGGAGGCTAGATGGCGGCGGAATCGGGATCAAGATGGGCTGGCTGCGGGTGGTGCGAGCCGCTACAAATCAGCGGCAGCCCGACGTGCCGGAATGGCAGCTTCGGGTGGCGGTGTTCACCCCACGACGGAGATGAGGCGAATGGAGCGGACCTTCGTGATGTTCAAGCCCGACTGCCTGGAGCGCGGGCTGCTGGGACGCGTGCTCAGCCGGTTCGAGGAGAAGGGGCTGCGGCTCGTGGCGATGAAGATGCTCCGCGTCACGCCGACACTGGCCAAGCAGCACTACGCCGAGCACGTCGAGAAGCCGTTCTATCCCGATCTGGAGCAGTTCATCACGGCCTCGCCGGTGGTGGCGACGGTGTTCCAGGGGCCGGAAGTGATTCGTGTCGTCCGCGAGATGCTCGGGGCGACCAGCGGGCTGAAGGCGGCGCCCGGCACGATCCGCGGCGACCATTCGTCGAGCCGGCAGATGAACCTCGTGCACGCGTCCGACTCTCCCGAGTCGGCGGCCCGCGAGATCGCGATCTACTTCCGTAAGGAGGAGATCCAGGATTGGGATCCGACGCTTGCCTGTTGGCTGCAGGCCCAGGGCGAGTGACCCGATCGGTCACTTCCTGCGCAGCGCGCCGGCGGGAGTGTCGGCGGCGAGCCGGTCGATCATGTCGCGGCAGGCGCGCTCGACCGCGGTCTGCCACTGGGCGGCGTTGAGGCCGGCGTTCATCTCGGGCCGCGAGTGCGCGAAGATCACGTCGCGGGCGCTGACGACCAGGGCCCCGAGGCCGTCGGCGTGGAAGGCGGCCCGCACGTCGGAGGCCCGGCCGCCCTGCTTGCCGAAGCCGGGCACGAGGATCCAGGTGTGCGGCATGGCAGCTCGTAGTTCATCGAGCTGCCGCGGCCAGGTGGCACCGACGACTGCGCCGACTGCGCCGTAGGTGTCTCCGCCGGCGGTTTTCGCCGCGAGCTGTTCGACGCCGGCGGCGACGTGCTGGTAGATGGTGCGGCCCTCGGCGGTGAGGTCCTGGAAATCCTTGCTGCCGGGGTTCGACGTCTTCACGAGCACGAAGATGCCGGCGTTGCGTTCGACGGCTGTGCGTACGAACGGCTCGATCGTGTCGAAGCCGAGGTAGGGGTTGACGGTGAGTGCATCGGCCTTCCACCAGCCGGAGAGCCAGCCGTCGGCGTAGGCCTCGGCGGTGGAGCCGATGTCGCCGCGCTTGCCGTCGGCGAGGACGAGCAGGTGTTTGCTGCGGGCGTGAAGGATCACCTCGCCGAGGGCGGTCATGCCGTGAGGGCCGAGCATCTCGAAGCAGGCCAGCTGCGGCTTGACGATCGGCACGAGTGGCGCGATCACGTCGATGACTTCGCAGCAGAAGCGGGCGTAGATCGCGGCGAGGTCTTTGGGATCGGCGGTGGCGGAGGCTCCCAGCACCGGCGGCAGCTGTTCGATCCGCGGGTCGAGGCCGATGCAGGCGGCGGACCTCCGCGAAACGATCGCGGTCGCGAGGCGGAGGGAGAAGGGGAGGGACGTGGAGTGGTCCATGGTCGTGGGGTGGCGTGGCGAGGCCGGCGTGGGGTGGCGAGCGTGGCTTAGGGGATACGCGTGGCTGCGTTTCAGGACAGCGGGAATCCGTGTTGAAGGCAGCGGGCCGTTGTGCGATAGTGTGGCGGTCGTCTGGTGCCGATGCGAGAGGCATGGCTGCCGGGCGACGGATTCGGGGCGTGGCGCAGTCTGGCTAGCGCGCTTGACTGGGGGTCAAGAGGTCGCAGGTTCAAGTCCTGTCGCCCCGACTTTCTTTTTTTGG
>JBIJCD010000181.1:0-7147 GCA_044344895.1 Pirellulales bacterium
AAGCAGATCGAGGGGGTGCTGCGCGGGATTCGCGGCGCCGCCGACGTGCGGGCCGACTGGCAGGCGAACGTGCCCACGCTGCAGATCGACGCGCGGCCCGACCAGCTCGCCCGGCACGCGATCGACGGCATCGACGTGATGCGGACGGTGTCGGCAATGGGCGGCATCCAGACCGGCGTCATCTACGAGGGCCGACCCCGGTATCCGCTGGTGGTCAAGTTTCCAGCGGCATGGCGGGAGGATCCCGAACTCGTGTCGCAGATTCCGGTGGAGGCGACCGGGGGGCGGCCGGTGCCGCTCGGCGAGCTGGCCGACATCCGCACGCTCGAGAGCCCGCCGTCGGTGGAGCACGAGAACTCCCGCCGCCGCACGTTCGTGTCGGCGAACGTCCGGGGCCGCGACGTGGCCAGCTTCGTCCAAGAGGCCCAGCGGTCCATCGCCACGCAGGTGAACCTGCCGGCCGGATACACGCTCCGCTGGGGAGGAGACTTCGAAAACCTGCTCTCCGCCAGCCGCCGCCTGATGGTGATCACGCCGGTGGTGCTGGGGCTGATCGCGATGCTGCTCTACACGAGCTTCAAGTCGCTGCGGCTGGCGACGCTCATCTTCTGCGCCGTGCCGGTGGCGGCGTCCGGCGGAATCGCAGCGCTCGCCCTGCGGGGCATGCCCTTCTCGATCGCCGCCGGCGTCGGCTTCGTGGCGCTGTTCGGCGTGGCGGTGCTCAACGGGCTGGTGTGGGTGGCCGGCGCCGAGCATGCCCGCCAGGAGGGCCTGTCTCCGCGGGACGCCGCGATCGCCACGGCCGCCGTCCGCATCCGGCCGGTGCTGATGACGGCGCTCGTCGCCAGCCTGGGATTCCTGCCGATGGCCTTGGCGACCAGTTCCGGGGCCGAAATCCAGCGGCCGCTGGCGACCGTCGTGATCGGCGGTATCGTGACGAGCACGCTGCTGACGGCCTTCGTGGTGCCGGCGATCTATCCGTGGTTCGCGCCGCGGTCGGTCGGCGGGGCGAGCCGGCCCGCGTGAGCCCGTCCGCCATGAGCCTTCGCTGAGGCCGAGAGAGACACTGGCGAAAGACCGCGGCGAAACACCCTGGCCCGGAACCTCCGATGACACTCCGTGAATTTCAGTCGCTGATCCGCGTGATGTATCACGAGAAGGACGCTTCCCGCGGCGTCGAGGGCACCTTCATGTGGCTGACGGAGGAGATCGGCGAACTGGCGACGGCGCTGCGCAGCGGCAGCCACGAGGAGCGGTCGCTGGAATTCGCCGACGTGCTCGCCTGGCTGGCGACGATCGCCAACGTGGTCGACGTCGATCTCGAGGAGGCCGTGGCGAGGAAGTACGGCACCGGCTGCCCGGGCTGCGGCCAGCGGGCGTGCGTCTGTCCCGATGCGGAGAAGCCATGAAGGCCGTGCGAGCGCCCATCGGCGGTCGGCCGTCGGCGACGGCGGCGACGCCGGGACAGCCAGCGTCCGTGGCTGTCTGGCGTGCCGGCGGCTGGCGCGGCGTGGCATTGCTCGGTGTGGCGTGGCTCGGCTCGCTGGGGCTGCCCGTGACGGGCGTGGATGTCTCTGCGGCGGCCGCGGCCGACCCGCGGGAGGCCGACGTGCGGGTCGGGTTCGGGGGTGTCTATCGAACGGGATCGTGGACGCCGCTGGCGGTCGAATTCCCGCCGGGGTCGACGGCACCGTCGGCGGTGTGTGTCTGGGTGGAGGACCCCGACGGCCAGTACGTGCGGTCGCCGGCCGCGACGGTGGAGTCCGCCTTGGGATCTCCACCGCGGGCGGTGCTGACCGTTCGCTTTGGGAGGCCATCCGGCCGGGTGCTCGTCGAGGAGATTCGCGGGACGACCGAGACAAGCGCGCCAGAGGACGCGTTGGATCGCGCGGCACTGCCGGTCGTCACGCTGCCGCCGCCGCTGCCTGCCGCCGAGAACGTCATGCTCGTGTTGGGTGACCTGCCAGCGGCGGACCGCGCTTCCCGGCTCATGTCCCGCGACGACGGCACGCGGTCCCGCGTGGTCGTGATCGGCGAGGCAGGGGACGCCGGGGCGGTGGCCGCCCCGGCAGATGGAGGTGAGATCGCCGGGGCGACGGCGGCCGCCGCTGCCTGGCGGTCGGCCCGGGCTTTCGACGGCGCCGATGCGATCGTCGTCTGCGGCCGAGCGGTGGCGGGCTTCGATCCGGCCGTGCTGCGCGGCATCGACGGCTGGGTGCGGTTGGGCGGGCGTCTGGTCTTCGTGGCGGGCGAGAGCGCGATCGACGTCCAGCGCGGCCAGACGGCTGCGGCGGGCTGGCTGCCCGGGCCCGTGGAAAAGCTGGTGCCGCTGCGGCGCGGCAGCGCCATCGAGGCCTACGCGCGAGCGAGCCGGCCGCTCGACAAGAACGCGTTTGCAGGAATGAGCATGCCGCTGCTGCGGCCGCCCCAGGGCGTGCCCGGGGTCGTCGAGGCATTCGAGGGCAGGGGGCCGGCCGACCAGCCGCTGGTGGTGCGACGGTCGCACGGCCTGGGGACGATCGCGTGGATCGGCGCCGACATCGACCGGCCGCCGTTCCGCAACTGGACGGACGCCGACTCGCTGCTCGTGGAATTGCTGGGGGGCCGGACCGCCGCCAAGGATGCGGCGCGCGGCGGTGAGGGCCAGCGCGGGGCGCTCGACCTCGCGGGCCAGCTGCGGCAGGCGATCGATCGATTCCCGGGCGTGGCCCCGATCCCGTTCGAGGTGATCGCTGGGCTGGGCGTGCTCTACGTCGCCTGCCTCTATCCGCTCGACTGGTGGCTGGCCTCGCGCCGCGGTGGACGCGGCAGCTGGATGGCATGGCTCTCGCTGCCCGTGATCGTCACGCTCTGCAGCGGACTGGCCTGGGGTGCCGGCCAGCGGTGGAAGGCCGCCGCCTGGCGGACGTCGGCGGCCGAACTCGTCGACCTCGACGTGGCCAGCGGACTGGTCCGGGGCAGCGGCTTCGCCGGCGTGTGGTCGCCGGTCAATGCCCGGCTCGACGTGGCCGCGGGCACGTCGCCGCGGATGCCGGCCCTCGTGCCGATCCGCCAGGGCGACGCCGGCGACGGCGTGACCTGGTTCGCGCCGTGCGGCCGCGGGATCGGTGGCACCGACGCCGTCGCGTCGCATCCGTCGCTGGCGACGGCCGATTACGTCGCCGCCGCGCCGGCCGCAGACGCCGCGTCAGGGGCATCCGCCGGCCGGCTCCTCGGCGTGCCGATCGCGGCCTCCTCGAGTCGGCTGTTCGAGGCAGAGTGCGTGGCTGAACTCGGCGGCCCGCCCGTGGAGTCGAGCCTCGTGAAGGAAGGGCAGGGGACGCTGCGGGGCACCGTCGTCAACCGGCTGCCGTTCCCGCTCGAGGAATGCGTGCTGGCCCACGCCGGCTGGCTCTACGAGGTCGGCAGGCTGGAGCCGGGGGGCTCGTACGCCACGGCCACGGGTCGCGGGCCGCGATCGCTCGCCGGCGCGCTCACGCGCCGGACCACCAACCGCGACCGCGACATCGCGGTGCGCTGGAACCAGGCCGAGGCCGATCCCCTGCGGATCCTGGAGATCGCCGGCTTCCACGCCGCCGCGGGGGGGCGGGGCTATACCGGGCTCGAGCCGGGCCGGCTGTCGCGGCTCGACCTCTCGCCGCTGTTGCCGCTCGACCGTGCCGTGCTGGTCGGCCGCGGACCAAACTTGGTCGAGTGGCAATGTGCCGCGGAAGCCTTCGCAGCGGAGCCGTCGCACATCGTCCCTCCCATGCCGCCAGGCTCGGCGTTGTGGAGGATCGTGATTCCGCTGGGGCGGCCGGCCAGCCCGTCCAGCTTCGCTCCCGAGTCCCAGTCTCCCGAGTCCCAGGCAGGCGCACCGCCATGATCGAGACGATCGACCTCACCAAGAAGTACGGCGACTTCTACGCCCTGGAATCGCTCGACCTCAAGCTCGAGAAGGGAGATCTCTTCGGCTTCATCGGCCCCAACGGGGCCGGTAAGACCACCACCATCCGCATCCTCTCCACGCTGCTTGCGCCCACGTGGGGCGAGGCCTATGTGTGCGGCTACTCGATCTACACGCATCCCCGTGAGATCCGCCGGGCGATCGGCTACATGCCCGACATCTTCGGCGTGTACGACGACATGCGGGTGATCGAATACCTGGAGTTCTTCGCGGCAGCCTATCGCATCGACGGCCCGGAGCGCCGCAAGGTGGCGGAGCGTTCGCTGGAGCTGGTCGATCTGGCTTTCAAGCGGGACGAGCTCGTGACCAGCCTGTCCCGCGGCATGACGCAGCGTCTCGGCCTGGCCCGCGTGCTGCTGCACGATCCGCAGGTGCTCCTGCTCGACGAGCCCGCCAGCGGCCTCGATCCCAGGGCTCGGATCGAGATGCGCGGCCTGCTCAAGCGGCTGCAGGGGCTCGGCAAGACGATCCTGGTTTCCAGTCACATCCTTCCCGAGCTGGCCGACATCTGCAACCGCGTGGGAATCATCGAGTACGGCCGGCTGCTGGCCTGCGGGGAAGTGCAGGATCTGCTGGCCCAGGTGCGGGGGCGGCCGGTGATCCGGTTCCGCGTGGCGGGCCCGGCCGACGAGGCCGCCCGCCTCCTGGAGAGGGCCGCCGAAGCGGCGGCGGTGACTGTGCGGGACGGCGAGGTGCTGGTGACGCTCGCCGACGGCGTCACCGACCCGTCTCCACTGGCGGCGCGGCTCGTGGCCGCCGGACAGCGGCTGGTGTCGATGCGGGAGCAGGAGGTCAATCTCGAGACGGCCTTCCTGGAGCTGACCAAGGGGGCCCTGGGTCGTCCGGGGCGGGCCACCCCCACGGCGACCTGACGCGGCCGGCCCGGACAGCGGGCACGGATCGGCCGTTTTTGCCTATCATTCCGCCAGAGGTCCCGCACGAACCGTGACGGTCCGGCGGGGGCCCGGCAGCGGAGGAGCGTGGCATGCGAACGAAGGCGTGGCGTGTGTGTGGCGCGGTGGCCCTCGCCGCGGCGGCAGCCGGGGGGTGGAGTGCGTCGCCCGCGGCCGGCCAGCAACCGGCGGCACTGCCTCCGGCGAAGCCCGAGGCGGCGCCGCTCGATTCGCCGGCGGGCACGCTCGGCTACGCGCTTGGGCTGCAGATCGGTCGGCGGGTGGCCGCCGACTTCAAGGGCCGCGAGCCGGCCGTCGATCCCACGGCGCTCGCGCGGGGGCTCGCCGACGCGGTGCTGGAGGCCAAGCCGCAGCTGAGCGAGCAGCAGATGCGGCAGGCGCTCGAGGCGTTCGACGCCGTCATGCGGGAGCGGGAGCGGGAGTTCGGCCGGCGCATGGCGGAGGCGGCGAAGACCAACCTCGCGAAGGCCACCGAGTTCGCCAAGGCCAACGCCGGCAAGCCGGGGGTCGTCACCCGGCCCAGCGGCCTGCAGTACGAAGTGCTCCGCGAGGGCACGGGGGCGAGCCCCAAACCCGAGGATACGGTGGCGGCGCGATACCGCGGCACGCATGTCGACGGCACCGAGTTCGACGGCACCGATCCGCAGGGCGAGCCGGCCGTTTTTCCGCTGCGGGGCGTGGTGCCCGGCTGGCAGGAGGCGCTGCCGTTGATGAAGACCGGCGCGAAGTGGCGGATCTTCCTCCCTCCGGCGCTGGCCTATGGCGAAGAGGGGTCGCCGCCCGTCATCGAGCCGAACGAGCTGCTCATTTTCGAGATCGAGCTCGTGAAGGTCATGCCAGGCAAGTGAGGCGGAGGCCCATGCGCGGGAAGCTGGTTTCATCCAGTCGCAGCACGCACGCGCTGCTGCCGCTGCCAGGGGCGGTGGCCTGCTGCTGGGTCGCTGTGGCGATCCTGGTGCCGGCCGTGTCGCCCGTCAGGGCGGCGCCGCCGGCCGCGGACCAGTTCGCCGCGGCGCGGGAACGGATGGTCCGCGACGACATCGCCGGCGGCGGCGTCACCGACGCCCGCGTCCTGGAGAGCATGCGGATGGTGCCGCGTCACGAATTCGTCGCCGCCTCCCTGAGGCCGCTGGCATATTTCGACATGGCCCTGCCGATCGGCCAGTCGCAGACGATTTCCGGCCCCTTCGTCGTGGCGTACATGACGGAGAAGCTGGAGCCGAAGCCGACCGACCGCGTCCTCGAGATCGGCACCGGCAGCGGCTATCAGGCGGCCGTGCTGTCGCCGCTGGTGGGCATGGTCTATTCCATCGAGATCAGCAAGCCGCTGGGCGAGAAGGCCGCCCGCACGCTGTCGAAGCTGGGCTATCGCAATGTCGTCACGAAGGTCGGTGATGGCTTCCTGGGCTGGCCTGAGCACGCCCCTTTCGACAAGGTCATCGTCACGTGCTCGCCCGAGAGCATCCCGCAGCCCCTCGTCGACCAGCTGGCCGAGGGAGGGCGGATGATCATTCCGGTCGGCGAGCGTTACGACCAGACGCTGGTCCTGCTCACGAAGCGGTCGGGGAAGATGGTCCGCGAATCCCTCGTGCCCAGCCTTTTCGTCCCGATGACGGGCACCGCGGAGGAGGCCCGGCGGGTGCAGCCCGACGGCAGGAAGCCGACGATCACCAACGGCGGCTTCGAGGAGTCGCTGCCCGATTCCAGCGTGCCGAAGGCCTGGTATTACGGCCGCCAGATGCAGGTCGTCGAGGAGCCCGATGCCCCGGAAGGCCGCCGATACCTGCGGCTGGAGAACCGGCAGCCGGGCCGGCCGGCGCATCTGTTCCAAGGATTTCCCGTCGACGGACGGAGCGTGGGGAGGGTCACGATCCGGCTGTCGACTCGCGGCGAAGGCATCGCTCGCGGGACGAGCCCCGAGGAGCTGCCCGGCCTCGTCGTGAAGTTCTTCAACGCTGATCGCACGCGGTCGATCGCGGCTTCCGCCGGACAGTGGACTGGCGACGGCCCGTGGCGGCAGGTGGAGGCCGCCGTCACCGTGCCGACGTGGGCTACGGAGGCGATCATGCAGATCGGCCTGCTGGGGGCGACCGGCCGGCTCGACGTGGATGATGTCAGGCTTGGGGGAGTTTCCCGCTGATTTTTGGCGGTTTTCCGGTGCCGCAGCGGTGGCCGGGGAGATTCCAGAGCCGGCCGCCGGAAACTCTTGCGCAGGCTGCTTGATTTACGCAAACGGCAAACTATTCTTGCTCCGAGCCGGCATAATTTCGGGCCCTCAGTGGCTCAC
>JBIJCD010000182.1:0-7135 GCA_044344895.1 Pirellulales bacterium
ACGCGGTCGTCGCGCGGGAGATGCCCGTGCTCCGCACCTGGCTGGTCGAGGGATTCCTGGGCGCCACCCGTCGACTGGCCACCTGCTCGGAGAGCGTCGCCACGCTCGCCGTGACCCGCGTCGAACCGGGAGAGGACCGCCTCTTCTGGGCTCGACTGGCACGGCCCGACACGCTGCCACTTCCCGAAATCCAGCGGTTCGTCGGTGACTGTACGACGAAGCCCGTGGAGGAGATGTTCAAGCGGCAACTCGAACTGGAGATGGTGCCGGGACTGCTGCGGCGGACGATCCTCCGCTGGAACATGCATTCGTTCTCCCGGAAGCGGGCGGCACGGATCGGCACATTCAGCCTTTCCACGCTCGCGGGCCTGGGGGCCGCCAACCGCTTTCATCCCACGATCTGCACGACCAGCCTCTCTTATGCGCCGCTCGCGGCCGACGGCTCGTGCCTGGTCACGCTGATCGCCGATCACCGGGTGCTCGATGGCGCCGCGGCGGCGCGAGCGCTGGCCGCCCTCGAGGCCGTGCTTCTCGGTGACATGGCGGCGGAGCTTCGCGGCCTGGCTGCCGATACCCCGCACGTGATCACCCAGCCGGCTGCTCGCCAGCCAGCCGCCGCCTGATGGCAGCGAGCCGCTCGGCCAGGTCGCGCTCGTAACCTCGGTCGGTCGGCTCGTAATACCACTTCTCGACGCCGAGGTAGTCCTGGGCCGCGATACCGTCGGGAGCGTCGTGAGCATACTCGTAGCCCTGCCCGTGGCCGAGCCGCTTGGCACCTGCGTAATGCTTGTCCTGCAGGTGCCGCGGCACCGGGATCACCGCCTGCTCGCGGACGTCGCGTCGCGCCGCGCCGATGGCCGTGGTGCAGGCGTTGCTCTTGGGCGCCAGGGCCAGGTAGGTCACGGCCTGCGCCAGCGTGAGTTGGCACTCCGGCAGCCCCACGAACTCGGTCGCCTGCATCGCCGCCACCGCGACCATCAGGGCCCGCGGGTCGGCGTTGCCCACGTCCTCGCTGGCGAGGATCACCAGCCGTCGGGCGAGAAACCGCACGTCCTCGCCCCCCTCGAGCATTCTGGCCAGCCAGTAGAGTCCGGCGTCGGCGTCGCTCCCGCGGATGCTTTTGATGAGGGCGCTGGCGCAGTCGTAGTGGGTGTCGCCCGAGTCGTAGGTGATCGCCTTTCGCTGCACGCTCTCGCGGGCCAGTTCCAGCGAGAAGGTGAGCGGCCGCCCCGCCGTGGAGAGCACGCCGATCTCGAGGGCTCCGAGCGCGCGACGGGCGTCGCCGTCGCTCGTCTCCACGAGGAAGTCGCGGGCCTCGGGCGTGAGCGTCACCTGCTCTATGCCGAGGCCGTGCTCGCGGTCTGCCACCGCCCGGTCGAGGATCTCCGCCACGTCGGCACGAGACAGGCTCTCCAGCTCGAAGATCCGGCTGCGGCTGACCAGGGCGCTGGTCAACGCGAAGAAGGGATTCTGCGTGGTCGCGCCGATGAGCGCGATCACGCCGTTCTCCACGTCGGGCAGGAGCACGTCCTGCTGCGCCTTCGAGTAGCGATGGATCTCGTCGACGAACAAGCAGGTCCGCTGGCCGTCGTCCTCCAGGCGGCGGCGGGCGGCGTCGAGCACGTCACGGACGTCCTTCACACCCGACGCGGTCGCCGACAGTTCCACGAACCGGCGCTTGGTCTCCCGGGCGATGATCTCGGCCAGCGTCGTCTTGCCGACTCCGGGCGGTCCATACAGGATCACCGACCCGAGCCGATCCGATTCGATCAGCCGCCGCAGCAGCATGCCCTTCCCCACCACCGTGGCCTGCCCCACGTAGTCGGCCAGCCGCCGCGGCCGCATCCGGGCGGCCAGGGGCGCCGCGCGGGCCACGTTGGCGGCTCTCGAGGCGGTGAAGAGGTCGGCCATGGCTGCCTGCTGGGGCCCAACGGCCCGCGGACTCACGGTGCTAGTGGTGCGCCCCGCCCTCGAGCGGCGTCGTGGAGTCGATGAACAGCCAGCTCACCCCGCCGATCACGTAGACGATCGCGAACAGGTAGAAGACGGCGTTCCAGTTCTGCGCCTCCGCCCCCGCCGGGGTGAACATGTCGAGCACAAACGGCACCACCACGCCGGGCATCGCGCCGCCGAGGTTGCCCATCATGTTCATGCTGCCCGAGAGCGAACCGGTGTGCCGGCCGCCGACGTCCATGCAGGCCCCCCAGCCGCCGGGCAACGCGATGTCGTTGGCGAAGCTCGCGAGCCCCACCGCGATCATCGATGCCATGCCGAGCAGGAGCGACGGTGCCCCGCCCTCGCCGGATGCCTGCCGCAGCCAGACCGATGCCAGCAGCATCACCGCCGCGCCGCATAGCCCTGCGAACCCGAGCGCCCGCCTGGCCTGCGACGTGCCGCCCATCCGGCGGGCCACCGCCGCGGCCATGACACCCGCGACGAACGAGCCGATTCCGCCGAAAAAGAGCGGAATGCAGCCGGCCAGTGCCCGCTGCATGTCCGTCAGGCTGGGAAACGTCTCCTTGATGAACGTCGGCATCCAGGTGATGTAGAAGTACCAGGCGAAGCTCATGCAGAAGTACTGCAGCCAGAGGAGCCACACGCTACGGCTGGCGAGGAACTTCCCCCACGGCACGCTGCCGTGGCCGACCGCGTGCCGGGCCGTGTCGCCGATGATCGCGAGCTCCGCCTCGTTCACGGCCGGATGGTCGCCGGGGTTGTCGCGGAACCACCAGTAGAAGATCGCGGCCCACACCACACCGAGACCGCCGAAGAAGAGAAACGTCCACCGGTAGTGGAGGTTCAGGTGGTCCCGCGAGAGCATCCAGCCGACGAGCAGCGGCGTGAAGGCTCCGCCCCAGCGGGCGGCCAGCCACATGATCCCCTGGGCCCGCACCCGCTCGTCCTGCGGCAGCCAGAGCGAGAAGACCTTCGTGACGTTGGGGAAGCAGCCCGCCTCGCCCACGCCGAAAAGGAAGCGGCAGACAATGAGCGAGGCGAGGTTCCATGCCCAGCCGGTGGCGGCCGTGAACAGCGACCACATCGCCACCACCCGCATCAGCACGCGACGAGGACCGATCCGGTCACCCAGCCAGCCACCGGGAATCTCGAAGAGGGCGTAGGCGAGACTGAAGGCGGTGAAGACCCACCCCATCTGCTCCTTCGTGAGGCGCAGGTCCTCCTGCATCTGCGGCGCGGCCTGCGAGATGCACACGCGGTCGACGTAGGTGATCACGGCGAGCGTGATCGCGAACAACAGCACCGTGTGCCGAACGCCAGTGGGCCGAGCGGACGACGTGCGATCTGCATCTGCCTGCATGGGTCTGCGCCGCCTCGTGCGGCCTCCGGTATCAGCCGGCCCAGACGAACTCGATCGCGGCGTCGATGCCGGGATCGAGGCTCTTGTGCACCGGGCAGGTGTGGGCCGCCTGCTCGAGCATGGAGCGCTGCGGATGGTCGGGCGGCAGCGGCACCGTGAGCCGCGTCCGCAGCCCAGCGATCCGCCGCGGCGGATCCTTGCTCATCTCCTTGACCGTCTCGGCCTTCATGCCGGTGAGGTCGAGCCCGTGCCGCGCGGCGACGATCCCCATGATGGTCATCATGCAGGCGCCCAGGGCCGTGGCCACGAGGTCGGTCGGCGAGAAGCTCTCCCCCTTGCCGTGGTTGTCGACGGGGGCGTCGGTGATGAGCGTGGTACCCGAGGGGCCGTGCGTGGCGCGGCAGCGCAGGCCGCCCTCGTAGGTGGTTGTGAGCGTGACCATGTGCGAATGCAACTCCTGGAAAACCGCCGTCCCTCGCCGCCGGCGGCAGCATCTTACCCCCGATTCCGCCGGCCGCGACGGTTTTCGCCGTTTCCCGGGCGGCGACTACCATTGGTAGGACGCTTTCCATGGGATTCCGCTCGCTCCACGACTGTGCCGTCGCCCTCCAGCGCGAGGGCCAACTCGTCGCGATCGACCATCCGGTCGATCCGTACCTCGAGATCGCCGAGATCCAGCGGCGGCTGTTCCGGGCCGGCGGACCGGCGGTGCTGTTCACCACCCCCCGCGGCTGCCCGTTCCCGATCCTCGCGAACCTTTACGGCACCCGCCGCCGCGTGGAGCGGATCTTCGCCGACACGCTCGACCGCGTGCGGCGGCTGGTGGAGCTGAAGATCGATCCGGCCGCCGCCGCCCGGCGGCCCTGGCGGTATCTCCGCGCACCGCTCGACGCCCTCACGATGCTCCCGCGACCTGTCCGCCGCGGGCCGGTGCAGGCCTGCCAGGGGGCCCTCACGACGCTCCCGCAGGTCGTCTCCTGGCCGGGTGACGGCGGCCCGTTCGTCACCCTCCCGTGCGTCTACTCGGAGGATCCGGACCACCCCGGGACGCGGGCTTCGAACCTCGGCATGTACCGGGTCCAACTGGCCGGCAACGGGTACCGGCCACTCGACGAGGTGGGGCTCCATTACCAGCTCCACCGCGGCATCGGCATCCACCACGCCCGGGCACTCGAGCGGGGCGAGCCCCTCCGCGTCGTCATCACCGTCGGCGGCGCGCCGGCGATGACGGTCGCGGCGATGATGCCGCTCCCCGAAGGACTGCCGGAACTCACCTTCGCCGGGGCCCTGGCCGGGCATCGGATCCCGATGATCACGGCGCCGGGGAGGCCGGCGGTCTACGCCGAGGCCGATTTCGCGATCGAAGGCACGATCCTGCCCGGCACGAAGCCCGAAGGCCCCTTCGGCGACCACCTCGGCTACTACGCCCGCCGCCATGATTTTCCCTGCCTTCGCGTCGATCGCGTCTCTCACCGCCACGGCGCCATCTGGCCGATCACGGTGGTGGGGCGGCCGCCGCAGGAGGACACGATGTTCGGCTGGCTCGTGCACGAGCTGACGGGGCCGATCATCCCCACCGTCTTGCCAGGCGTGACAAGCGTCCATGCCGTCGATGCCGCGGGCGTTCATCCGCTGCTTCTGGCAGTGGGCAGCGAGCGCTATCAGCCGTGGCGAAAGACCGACCGCCCGGCGGAGCTGCTCACGCAGGCCTCGGCCATCCTTGGCCAGGGGCAACTGTCGCTCGCCAAGTATCTCCTCATCGTCAACGGCCTCGAGGCGCCCGGGCTCGACGCCCACGACGTCGGCGGGTTCCTCGACTGGCTGCTCGCCCGCGTCGACTGGCGGCGCGACTGCCACTTCCATACCGAGACGACGATCGACACCCTCGACTACTCTGGCTCCGGGATGAACACGGGCTCGAAGCTCGTGGTCGCCGCCCGCGGCGGCCCGCGGCGCACCCTCGGCCGCGAGCTCTCGGTCCCCCTGCCGCTCCCGGCGGGCTTCGCCAATCCGCGAATCTGCCGCCCCGGCGTGCTCGCGATCGAGGGCCCGCGGATCGAGCCCCGGCCTCGTCTCGACTCCGGGGACGACGCGGCGATCTGGCAGTCTGCGGCGGCCGCGCCGTGGAGCGGTGACATCGAACGGCTCTGCGCCGCGCTCGCGCATGCCGACGGCCTCGACCCCTGGCCGCTGATCGTGGTCGTCGACGACGCCGATTTCTGCGCGGCGGCGCTCGAGAACCTGCTCTGGGTGACGTTCACCAGGTCGAACCCAGCCGCGGACGTGGACGGCGTCGGTGCCACGATCCGCCGGAAGCACTGGGGCTGCACCGGCCCGCTGGTGATCGACGCCCGCCTCAAGCCTCACCATGCGCCGCCGGTGGAGGAAGATCCCGGCGTCTCGGCGCGCGTCGACGATCTGTGCCGTTCCGGCGGGCCACTGGCGGGGATCGTCTGATCCCGATGGATCGGCTCAGCCGATCGAGCCGATGCGGACCTTCGTGGTCACCGCCCGGTGGCCGGTACGACGGCGGTAGTTCTTGCGGCGGGCGAACTTCTGCACGTAGATCTTGTCGCCCTGCACGACGCCGAGCACCTCGGCCTTCACCTTGGCCCCCTTCACGACCGGCACGCCGAGCGTGAGGTCGCCGGACTTGCTCACGGCCAGCACCTCGTCGAAGACGATCTCGCTGCCCGCCGGCACATGCCGGAAGTCGATCTCGAGCTCCTGGCCCTCGCTCACCCGGTACTGGCGGCCGCCATCCACGACGATTGCGTAATGGTGGCCGGCGTTGGCCATGCTGCTGGCGGACGGGGTGGACGGAGTGCGGGAGGCGGTCGACTTGGCCATGGGAATGCCGTGCGTGCGAGGAGAGGTGTCTGCGGGGTGAAAAACAGCAGTGCCACATCCTAACGACGCGGGTGCCGGGGGTCGAGCGCGGCCGTTCTCGCCCGAAAACGGGCGGCGGAACCCGGGATGCCGCCCGTCCGCCGCCCCGCGGCCCGGCAGGGGGCCGCGGGGCGACGGGAGCGTTCGGCAGGGGCGGTCAGGGGAAACGGACCGTGCGACCGGTCGAGTCCCAGGCCTCGATGACCAGGTGCTCCGGCGAGACGCTCTCCTTGCCGGTGACGTGCAGCTGCACGTGGGTGGCGTCCTCGAACTGGGCGATCTCCCGGCGCTTGCGGTTGTTGATCCAGGTCGCCACCTCGTCGTGCACCGTCACGTTGAGCCGGGCGATGTCATCCCGGGTGGCGGAGAGCTGCAGCGTCCGCATCACCTCGATCGCCATGCTCTCGGCCGTCTTCACGATGCCCGTGCCGTTGCACGTCGGGCAGTCGCGGAAGATGCTCTTCCGCAGCGACGGCCTGATCCGCTGCCGCGTCATCTCGATGAGGCCGAAGGGGCTCGTGCGCAGGATCTTCGTCCGGGCCCGGTCCCGCTTCATGGCGTCGTGCAGTGCCTTCTCGACGCTGCGGCGGTATTTCTCCTTCCGCATGTCGATGAAGTCGTTGACGATCACGCCGCCGAGGTCCCGCAGCCGCAGCTGGCGGGCGATCTCCTTGGCGGCGATCAGGTTCATCTGGAACGCATTCTCCTCGGCCGACTTCTCGGTGCGGAAGCTGCCCGAGTTGACGTCGATCGCCACCAGGGCTTCGGTCGTGTCGATGACGATCGAGCCGCCGCCCTTGAGCGGCACCTTCCGCTGGTGGATGCGGCCGATCTCCTCCTCCAGCCCGTAGCGGTGGAAGAGTGGCTCCTTGCCTTCGTAGAGCTGCAGCCGAGACGCATACTTCGGCATAACGAGCTCGAGAAAATCGC
>JBIJCD010000183.1:0-7121 GCA_044344895.1 Pirellulales bacterium
TTGAGGCCGGGGATCAGGGCCAACGAATCGACCTTGATGACGTAGTTGTAGAACAGGAAAGCGTCCTGCACCTGCGACTCCGAGTTCGTGGACGACAGCGCGCCGGAACTCGCCGCGTCGTAGAGCGTCGTGGGATTTTGGGCGGCGAACTGCGACGTCGTCAGGTCCGGGCTGGTGGCGAAGGCGTTGTCGACGGCGGCGGTGAAGGGAGCCGGAGACCCCACTGGCGTGATGCCGCCAGCCGCCGGGCCGGTGATTGGAATTTCCGTCGGTGGAGTTCCTGGAACGGTATCTATCTGCTGCGTCGGCAGGATGAACGCGGGGTAGCCGGCGGCCTGGATCGCCTGCACGCTGCTGAGCGTGCCGGGAATCGTGCAGATCGCGGGAATCGTGCCGCCCCCATAGAACAAGCTTTCGGTTTCCTTGAACAGCCCGGGGGCGATCACGACGAGACGGCCCACGACCAGGTCCGACGCCACGGAACTCGGGGCGCAGCCGTCGCCGATGAAGCTGGGCGTGTTGGCCCACGCTTCCCTCAGGCCGCCGACGTCGAGGTTGGCGAAGTCCTGCGCGAGGTTGGGCACGGCCCCCTGCGGGGCCGGCACGGGCGGCACCTGCGCGGCCGCGGCAGGAGCGGCGTTGGGCGCCGCTGCGGGTGCCGGGGCGGCGGCCGGCGGAGCACCTGCGGGCGGCGCGGGAGCCGCCGGCGTTGGAGCGGCCGACGTCGCCGGTGCAGACGCCGCCGCGGAGCCGGGAGCCGTGGCTGCCGCCGCAGGCTGCGGGACCTGCCCGCCGGCAGGCGCCGCCGCCAGCATGCCGACGGCTGCATAGGCCAGCACACGCCGCGTTCGCGTGGTGGCGATCGATCTCGCGACGGCGTTGCCCCGAAACCACGCTGCGGCTGCGGCCATGCGTCTGCCCGATTCCAACGTCCCCCCCTGCCGGAAGGCCCCCGGCGCGGCCGAGGACCGTGCATGGAGACACCACGCTTCCCGCTATCAATGTCGTCAGCGGTGCCCGGTCGCTGGATCAAAATGGGAATCGTCTGCCGCCTCCTCCGAGTCCAGAAGATCGTGATCTGCAGGATTTTCCGACTGGGCGAATTGTGAGGCCGCCCCGGGGATTGAACACCCCTGTCCGCTGAACGGCCCACGATCTGGCGGCTGCAGTGGCAGGGCAAAATCGGTCGATTTTTTCGATTATTCTGGGGGTTCGTCGCTCGCAGGCCCTGCCGTCCGGCACCGGCGCCATCGTCCACGTCGTCCGTGGCACCACGCTTCTCTTCATGGACACCCTCCGGACCATCTGGTCGATCCTCACGCCGCGTCAGCGCCGCGCGGCCGGTCTGCTGCTGCTCATGCTGCTGGCGGGGATGCTGCTGGAGGTGCTGGGCATCGGCGTGGTCGTGCCGGCCCTGCAGCTGTTCGTCGGCGACACCCCGACCGCGCCGTCGCCGGCCATCGCCCGATGGCTGGCATGGCTCGGCCATCCTGCCGGCAACCAACTGGTCCTCGTCGCCCTGCTCGGCTTGCTGATCATGTACGCCGTCAAGGCCCTCTACCTGCTGTTCGCCGCCTACTGGCAGGCCAGGTTCGTCGCCGCGCTCCAGTCGAGCCTGAGCCGCCGGCTGTTCGCCACGTATGTGATGCAGCCCTGGCCGTTCCACCTGCAGCGCAACTCAGCCCGAATGATCCAACATGTGAACGAGGTGCAGGGGTTCGCGGCAGTCTGCTCGCTGGCGGTCGTGACATTGTCGGAGCTGTTGGTGATGGCCGGCGTCATGGCCCTGCTGCTGTGGCTCGAGCCGGTCGGGACGATCATCGTGGCCGCGGTGTTCCTTTTCGCCGCCGGCGTCTTCGAGTGGACCACCCGCGGGCCGACACGGCGCTGGGGCGCCGCCCGCCACAAACATGCCGCGCTCGCCCTCCAGCACATGCAGCAGGGACTCGGCGGCCTCAAAGATGCCAAGGTGCTGGGCCGCGAGGAGTACTTCGTCCGGCACGTGCGCAGCCACGCCGATTTCGTGTCCCGCATGCTGACCAGGCAGCTGTTCGTCAGCCAGGTGCCGCGGCTGTGGTTCGAGCTGCTGGCGATCACGGCCCTCTGCCTGCTGACGACGGTGCTCCTGTGGCAGGGCCGGCCGGCCCGCATGCTCATCCCGACGCTCGGGCTGTTCGCCACCGCCGCCTTCCGACTGCTTCCCTCGATCAACCGCATGTCTACGTCCTTCCACCAGCTCTCCTTTTCGTTGGCGATGATCGAGGGCCTGCGGAGCGAACTGGCGCTGGGCGAGCCGCCGGTCGTCGGGCCCGCGGCCCCGATCCCTTTCCATGACGAGATCGTGCTCGACGGCGTTTCGTTCCAATACGCCGACACACCGACGCCGGCCATCGACAGGATCGACCTGCGGGTGCCCCACGGCGCCGCGGTGGGGCTCATCGGGGGCAGCGGCGCGGGCAAGAGCACGCTCGTCGACGTCATCCTCGGGCTGCTGCCGCCGTCAGCCGGCTGCATGACGGTCGACGGCATCGACGTCCGCGAAAACCTCCGCGGCTGGCAGCGGATCGTGGGATACGTCCCACAGAGCATCTACCTGAGCGACGACACCATTCGCCGCAACGTCGCCTTCGGCCTGCCGGACGAACTCATTGACGCGGCGGCCGTGCGACGAGCGCTTGCCGCCGCACGGCTCGACGAATTCGTCACCGGGCTGCCCCGAGGCGTCGACACGGTCGTCGGCGAACGCGGCATGCGGCTTTCCGGCGGCCAGCGGCAACGGATCGGCATCGCCCGCGCGCTCTACAACGATCCGCAGGTGCTCGTGCTCGACGAGGCAACCAGCAGCCTCGACGATGCCACGGAGCGGGAGGTCATGGCGGCAGTCAATTCGCTGCACGGCACAAAAACACTGATCATCGTCGCCCATCGGCTGTCGACGGTCGCCGGCTGCGACATCCTCTACCGGCTCGATAAGGGCCGCGTGGTGCAGGCAGGCACGTTCGCCGAGGTCGTGAATCCATGACCCTGACATCGTCGCTTTCAGCTGGGCCTGTGCCCGTCGTCAGTGTCGTGGTGCCCACCTACGGACGGCCGCGGCAGGTGAGGGACTGCCTCGCGGCCCTCGCGGCGCAGACGCTTCCCCGCGTCGCCTTCGAGGTCATCGTGGTCGATGACGGAAGCCCACAAGGGCTCGGGCCGCTCCCGGACGAGTTCGCGGGGCGGCTGCGGCTGACGCTGATCCGTCAGGCGAACGCCGGCCCCAGCGTGGCCCGCAACCGCGGCGTGGAGCAGGCGGCCGCGGACCTGGTCGCCTTCACCGACGACGACTGCCTGCCCGAACCGACCTGGCTCGAGAGGCTGGTGCAGGCGGAGCGAGACCGACCCGGATCGCTCGTGGGCGGATCGACGCACAATGGCCTGCACGATCTCGTCTTCAGCGAGGCCAGCCAGTGGATCATCAGCATGGTCTACGAACACTTCAACCGTGACCAAGACAACGCCTATTTCTTCGCCAGCAACAACATCCTCTGCAGCCGCCAGCGCTACCGCGAGCTGGATGGTTTCGAAGCCCGGTTCCGCGGAGCCGGCGCCGAAGACCGCGATTTCTGCGATCGCTGGCGGGCCGCCGGATGGCCGCTGATCTGGCGGCCTGACGCTGCGATCGAGCACCGGCATCCGCAGTCGCTGTGCGAGTTCATCGGTCTGCACTACCGCTATGGCCGCGGAGCACATCTCTATCAGGCCATGCGAAGGAGCCGCGGCACGGGCACCATGCGCAACGACCTCGGTTTCCACGCCACGCTGCCACGGCGGATATGGGCCGGACTGGCACGGTATTCCGGAACCTGGAGGCGGGCGAAGCTGTGCGGCGCGCTCGCGCTGTGGCAGGCAGCCAACGCGGCGGGCTTCTTCACCCAGGCGATCTTCCGACGGCCCGCCGCGTCCCGGACGCGGTGACGCTGCCGCGTGGCCTCGGCGTCAGGCTCGACGCGCACCGGCCCTGGCGACGATCTGCGCGAGCTGCCGGAGCGGCCTGGTCCATCGCCAGGTGGCACTGGACTCGTACATTTCGGTCACTCTCGCCACCGCCGGCGACGCGTACGGGCTCATCCGATGGATCTCGCAACCATTCAGAAGATCATGGACGTTCACGGGGGCCGTGAATGCCGTGGCGATCTCCGGCCGCTCGTTCGCCACGTAAAACCGGTTCAGCCCGTCGAACAAGACGAAGCGATAGCCGGCCCCGACGAGCAGCGGCTCCCAGGCCTGATGCGAAGGCTCGGTGGAATTCGGCCGCGTCGCCTCGACGACGATGACCCAGGGGCGCAGCGTCCGCGGGTTCCAGCCGCGCAGCACCTTGTCCTCCATGCCCTCGACGTCGATCTTCATCCAGTGCACGTCACGGCCGGCAAGGTGTGCGCAGGCCTGCTCCAGCGTCGTCATGACGACGTCGCGTTCCTCGACGACCAGGCCGGCCTGCCGGTACTGCTCCGCGTATTCGCTGGCACCGGTGCTCAGCCCCACGTCCTTCATCAGGAGGAACCGCAGCGTCCCCGTTGTGTCGGAGAGCGCCACTTCGTGCACGGTCTCGTCCGGCCTGTCCTGCCGGAGCTTTGCCGCGAACAACGGATGGGGTTCGAAATGCACACCTCGCCACCCCTGTTCGTAAAAGCCCCGGCTCACCGAGTCACCGCGGGGATCGTTCGCCCCCACGTCGATGTAGCAACCGCCGCGCACGTGCTGCAGCCCCCTCCACAGCAGGATGTCCTCGAGGTTTTGGGCGTACGACAGGAAACGTGGCGGTGGCATGAAGCAGCCGGAGCATCCCGGGGTGCCGGGTCGGGCACCGTTGCGAGGGGTAGCGGAAAACGACCTGGAGAAGACGATAACGACTCGGGAAACTGAATGAAACGAAAGCTTCCGGATCGGCCAGCGAGCGCCGACACGCCCTCCGCACCGCGACCGCCCGATGCTCCATAGCAGATCAAAGGATATTGGATTTGCACACTATCCCAAAACGGCGGGCCATTCGCTCGGGGAATGGTTTCGGTCCGTCTTTCCGGACGCCACATTCGCGGATCCGCCGGAGCACTACAACGTCAGCCATCTGCCCGCGGGCCTGCCCGCGCGGGCAGGCTGCTTGGCCGCGTGGCACGACGAGCGGGCATCGCGTGGCCGGTGAGCCACTGCAAGACGCGAGTCATCGGCGTCGTGCGAGAGCCGTTCCAGATGATGGTGTCGCTCTTTGAATATTGGCGGCATTATCCGTTCAAGTCCGAACCGGGGCAGCCGTTGATAGTGACGGCCCGAGTGGGCACGTTCCACGACTTCGTCCATGCCGCGGTCGTCGATCGGATGCTGTTGAACTACGAGACTTTTTTCGATGTGGGTGGCCCCGCCTGGCCGTCGACCCGGCTGATCGATTTCGACCATCTCGAGGACGGGCTGGCGGCCATCTGCCGAGAGTTCGACATCCCGGCCCCCGGCCCGCTGCCGCGTCGCAATCCTGGACCGACGACCGATCGCGACCTCGCGGGCTACGAGGCCGCGGCGGGGCCGCTCATGGCCGACGTGCGGCGTCATTTCCGCTGGTACTACACCACGGGCCGCCACATCATGATCGGCGGCGACGGCCCCGCACGGTGACGCCACAATCCCCGACGCAGCCCGGCCGGGTGACTCACGGCACGCAGAGCAGGTCGGTGTGCGCCAGCCGCCTCGTCCCGTCGTCCGCGAGAATCCGCTCGTACAGCGACTCAAGCGTGGCCACATTCGTCGCGGGCCGCGTTTCCCAGCCGAGCGACCCGATGTCGTGCACCGACCGGCAGCGATGCAGGAACCGAAACAACCGCTCGCGGCCGCCGCAGCGGTCGATGCCGTACGGCCAGAATTCGACGACGATGTATGGCGGCCGATCGCGGCCGAGGATCCGTTCGGCACCGCTGAGCACGTGGCCTTCGTGCCCCTGCGTGTCGATCCAGACGAGCGTATGGTCTTCGAACACCTCGCCGCACCGCGATTCCAGCCCGTCGAGGGTCGTGGCCGCGATCGCCCGCGTGGGGCGCCCGCGTTCGCCGCAGGCATCCGCGGCAGTGGCCTTGTCGACCCGAATCCGATGATCCCCCAGGTTGTCGCCTGAAACCTCCATCACGGCGGAGCCGGTGGTGTCGGAGACCACGACGTTGAACAGCTGCGTCCGGTCCTGGCAGCCGTTCAGCGACACGTTGCACGTGAGCAGCCTGAAATTATCCGCGTCCATCTCCGCGGCGATGCCGCGAGGAAACGTGCCGTCCCGCAGGGCTCGCAGCAGGTGGGTGCCGATGTTGGCCCCGACATCCACGAACAGGCCGGGCTGAAAACGGTGCCTGTGTCGCAGGAACCGCACGACATCGGTCACGATCGCCTCCTCGAACGAGCCGCGTTCGAGGAGCATGCGGCCAATGGTCGTATCCTGCTCGAACACGAGCATCGGGCCATTGTCGGTCCGGGCGAGCGCGACCCGCGGCGTGCCCGGAGTGGCCCCGGGCCTCCCGAAGAGCGACTCGTGGGCAGTGTTCCGGCTGATCGTGGGCAGGTCGATCGCGGCGTCGTCGCGGAGGAAGCTCGCCACGATCAGGCCGTCGCCGCTGAACGACTCCTCGACCGAGTGCTCGCAGAGGATCACGGCACCAGCATCCTCGAGCTGTCGCAGGCAGTCCTGGTGCGTGGTGCACGAGCCGCTGATCGAGGCATGGTGCGTCGACACGACGATGAATCGCAGCAGCCCCTCCCGGGCGGCGCTGCCGAGCGACGCGAGAAACGCCGCTTCGGCTCCCTGGCAGTCGATGTGCAGCATCTCGATCGGCCGGCGGCCGACCACGTCCAGCAGGCTGTCCAGCGAGTGGCAGGGCAGCGTCACGGTCGCACCGTCCGACTCGCGGACGACGGTCACCGCCTCCGCATGGTCGCGCCCCACGCACGCGTTCACCCAGGTGGCCGACCGTCCATTGAGCGCGAGGTTCTGCGTGCCGCACGCCATGTTGGCGGCATCCGGCTCCACGCACACGGCGCTCGAGCCGGCGACCGCCCCCAGGAACCAATTGGTGTAGTAGGCCCAGAAGGCCCCGATCTCCACGATCGTC
>JBIJCD010000184.1:0-7114 GCA_044344895.1 Pirellulales bacterium
GCTCGAACCGGTTGCGTACATGCCGCTCAACCGGCGGAACACCGCGGGGATCCTCAAGCAGGGTGGCACGATTCTCGGCTCCACCAACAAAGGACGGTTTTCCGCCACCGTGGGCGAGGACCAGCGGGTCGCCATCGACCGCGGGCTGCTCGACCAAGCGGCGACGGCGATCCGCCAGCTCTCCGTCTGCGGGCTGATCTGTGTCGGGGGCGACGGGTCCCTGCGGATCGCCCAGCAGCTGCACGAGCACGGCCTGCCTGTCGTGGGCGTTCCCAAGACGATCGACAACGACCTCGGCGCCACCGCCTTCACCTTCGGATTCGATTCGGCCGTGGCCTGCGCCACCGACGCCCTCGACCGGCTCCACACCACGGCCGCCAGCCACGAGCGGGTGATGGTGCTCGAGGTGATGGGAAGGCACGCCGGCTGGATCGCCCTGCACGCCGGCATCGCCGGGGGCGGCGACGTCATCCTGCTGCCTGAGATTGCCTGGACGTTCGAGCACGTCTGCCGCCACGTCCTGGAACGCGAGGCCGAGGGGAAAAAGTTCACTCTGATCGTCGTCGCCGAGGGGGCGCGGCTGCCCGATGCGGGGCTGGTGCACGCGGCCCCCGCCGGTGAGAGGCAGCAGGTGCGGCTGGGGGGCATCGGCGAGATCGTGGCCGTGGAGGTGGCGAAGCGGCTCGGCCGTGAAGTCCGCACCGTGGTGCTCGGACACCTGCAGCGAGGAGGCGATCCGACGGCGTTCGACCGCCTGCTGGCCACCGAGTTCGGCGCCCACGCCGTCCGCCTCGTTCACGAGGGGCGGTTCGGCGAGATGGTCTGCTACCGTCCGCCCCACATTCAGAGTGTGCCGATCGCAGACGCCGTTCGCGAGCTCTCCCGGGTCGATCCCGGCAGCTCGGCCGTGCAGGCTGCCCGGGCGCTGGGAATCGGGTTCGGCGACGCGCCGGAACCCGCGAGCCCGTTTCCGCCACGTTGCAGCGCGGAGCCGGCGCCGGGCCGCTGACGACTTCACCGTCGGACGCACTGCGGCCGGCGGCGCGATGCCTGGACCGCCCCCGCCGTGGCGAGGCAAAGCCCGTCGCCTTGCACCCGGCGCCCGCGGCTCGATAATGCGACCCGGTGCGACGTTCCGGCACGGAACGCCGCGCCGTGTTGCGGGCCGATACTCGACCACGGGGGAGCACAACTGGTGAGCGAGCCACACAAGGCGGCCGGCAGGGTCGCGAGCGTCATGCAGGAGAGCCGGGTCTTCCCGCCGCCGGCGGACTTCTCCCGCAAGGCCCGGATCGGCTCGCTCGTCGACTACCGCCGGATCTACGACGAGGCGGCCCGCGACCCCGAGGGATTCTGGCGGGTCCGCGGCGACGCGCTCCCGTGGATGACGCCCTACACGCGGGTGCTCGACTGGCAGCCGCCTACGGCCCGGTGGTTCGTCGACGGTCGCACCAACGCCTCGGCCGCCTGCCTCGACCAGCACGTCGCCGCCGGCAGGGGGGAGAAGGTCGCGATGGTGTGGGTGGGCGAGCCCACTGGCGAACGGCGGACGTTCACGTATCGCGAGCTGCTGGCCGAGGTGTGCCGCTGCGCGGCGGGGCTGAAGTCGCTGGGCATCAAGGCGGGCGACGTCGTCTCGATCTACATGCCGATGACTCCCGAGCTCGTGATCGCCATGCTCGCCTGCGCCCGGATCGGCGCCGTGCACTCGGTGATCTTCGGCGGCTTTTCCAGCGAGGCGATCGCCGACCGCAACGAGGACGCGAAGGCGGTGGCCGTGATCACGGCCGACGGCGGCTGGCGCCGTGGCACGCAGCTGCCGCTCAAGAAGAATGTCGACGAGGCGCTCAAGAAGTCGCCGAGCGTGAAGCACGTGATCGTGCTCAAGCGGACCGGCCAGCCGGTGGAGATGGTCGCCGGCCGCGACGTCTGGTGGCACGAACTCGTCGCCGGCCAGCCGGCCGACACGCCCCCCGTGGCCATGGATTCGGAGGCGCCGCTCTTCATCCTCTACACGAGCGGCTCCACCGGGAAGCCGAAGGGCATCAAGCACACGACCGCCGGCTACCTGCTGTGGGCCAAGACCACGGCGGAGTGGGTCTTCGACCTCCGCGACGACGACCTCTTCTGGTGCACGGCCGACTGCGGCTGGATCACCGGCCACAGCTACGTGACCTACGGCCCGCTCGCCGCGGGGGCGAGCATCCTCGTCTACGAGGGCGCGCCGAACGCGCCCCACGAGGGCCGTTTCTGGGAGATCATCGAGCAAGAGAAGCCGACGATCTTCTACACCGCGCCCACAGCGATCCGGTCGTTCATGAAGTGGGGCCTGCAGCACATCGAAGGCCGCGACCTCTCCAGCCTGCGGCTGCTCGGCACCGTGGGGGAAGGAATCAATCCCGAGGCATGGATCTGGTACCACGAGGTGATCGGCGGGAAGCGCTGCCCGATCGTCGACACCTGGTGGCAGACCGAGACGGGCGGGATCATGATGAGTCCGCTGCCCGGTTGCACGCCGACCAAGCCGGGGAGCTGCACGCTGCCACTGCCGGGCGTCTGCCCGGAGATCGTCGACGCCGCCGGCACGCCGGTGGAGCGGGGCGAGGGGGGGTGGCTGGTGATGACGAAGCCCTGGCCGGGCATGCTCCGCGGGATCTGGGGCGACGACGCCCGGTTTCGCGAGACCTACTGGTCGCGGGTGCCGGGGAAGTATCTCGCCGGCGACAACGCGCGGCAGGATGAGGACGGCTACTACTGGATCATGGGGCGGATCGACGACGTGCTCAACGTCGCCGGCCACAGGCTCTCCACGATCGAGATCGAAAGCGCGCTTGTCAGCCACCCCCAAGTGGCCGAAGCGGCCGCGGTCGGTCGGCCGCACGACGTGAAGGGGGAGGCGGTGGCGGTGTTCGTGACGCTCAAGGGCGGCGAGCCGGCCGATCCCGCCGCGCTCAAGGACGCGTTGCGGAAGCACGTGCGGCAGCAGATCGGCGCGCTGGCCGCCCCGGACGACATCCACTTCTCGGCCACCCTGCCGAAGACCCGCAGCGGCAAGATCATGCGGCGGCTGCTTCGGGACATCGCGGCGGGCAAGGAGACCGTCGGCGACACCACGACCCTCGAGGACTACACGGTGCTTGCCAAGCTCCGCGGCAACGACGAGTAGGACTGGACGCCTCGGCCCGCCGCCATCGGCCGGTGGGCGCCCCAAAACTGCCACAAGCGGCACAACCAGCCCGGTCCGAGGCGGACTATGCCCGGGCCACAACCGCCAACCTGGCAACGGTTTGCGACGGACGCAGCGGTGTTTTTGGCCGGCAGACTGCGGCGTGGCCGCTGTCGGCGACGATGAGCGTTATATTTGGAACGGTTTCCGCAGCCGGTTTTCCCGACCCGCTGCCCCACCCGGAGTGGACACCATGAAGTCTCTCGGCCATGGTCTGCACCGCCGCGGTTTTCTCACCGTCGGCACGATCGGCGGGCTCGGCCTGTCGCTCGGCGAGTTCTTCCGCATGCAGGCGGCCCGCGGCGAGGCGGCCGGCCCGAAGGAAGGCGTCGCCAAGTCGATCATCTACATCTACATGCCCGGCGGGTTCGCCCACCAGGAGACGTTCGACCCCAAGCCGTTTGCGCCGCTCGAGTACCGCGGGCCGCTGGGCAGTATCGAGACGGTCGTGCCGGGCGTGCGGTTCGGAGAACTCCTGCCCCACACCGCGAAGATCGCCGACAAGATCGCCGTATGCCGATCGATGACGCACGGCGAGGCGGCCCACGAGCGCGGCACGCACAACATGTTCACCGGCTACCGGCCGAGTCCGGCACTGCAGTATCCGAGCATGGGTTCGGTCGTGTCGCACGAGTTCGGCCCGCGGCAGAACCTGCCCCCCTACGTCTGCATCCCGTCGCAGCCCAACGAGTTCGCCGGTTCGGGTTACCTGAGCTCTGCTTATTCGGGATTCAGCCTCGGTTCCGATCCGGCCGACCCGAAGTTCAGGGTGCGCGACCTGTCGCTGCCCAGCGGCATCGACGCCTCGCGGTTCGAGAAGCGGCGGCGGATGCTCGACGTGGTCAACGAGCACTTCCGCACGCAGGAGAAGAGCGACTCGCTCGACGCGCTCGACACGTTTTACCAGCGGGCCTACAGCCTGATCAGTTCGGCGCAGGCCCAGGAGGCGTTCGATATGGGCAAGGAGCCCGACGCCGTCAAGGACGAGTACGGTCGCAACCAGGCCGGCATGCGGATGCTGCTGGCCCGCCGGCTGGTGGAGGCGGGCGTTCGGTTCGTGACGCTCACCTACGGCAGCTGGGACCACCACGACAACATCGAGGCGAACATGCGGCGCAACGCGCCGGCCTTCGACCAGGGCTTCGCCACGCTGATCCGCGACCTCGACCGCCGCGGCCTGTTGGCCTCGACGCTCGTCTGCGTCGGCACCGAGTTCGGCCGCACCCCGAAGATCAACCCCACCAACGGCCGCGACCACTGGCCGAAGGTGTTCAGCATCGTGATGGCCGGAGGCGGCATCAAGGGCGGCATCGTGCACGGTTCGAGCAACGCCACCGCCAGTGAGCCCGAGGACGACCCGCTGACCGTCGAGGACTGGGCCACGACGATCTACGACCGCCTGGGCATCAACGCCCAGAAGGAGCTGATGGCCCCGGGCGCGCGGCCGATCGAGATCGTCGACGGCGGCCAGGTGTGCCGGCAGCTGGTCACCTGATTCCGTGGCGGCCGCCGGCCGCCACCCGGATTCTGTGCACGGGAGTGATTGCGATGCAGGTGAGCCGACTGGCGGGAGCCGTGGGAACGACCGGTTTCGTGCCGGGCAGGGCCTTGGTGCGGCTGGCCGCGCGGACGGTCGTGCTGCTGGCCGCCGCTCTCGGGCCGCCAGCCGTCAGGGCGGCGTCGCCGCAGCTGTCGCTGATCCTGCCCCGGGGCGTGCAGCGGGGCGGCGACCGCGAGCTGACGTTCCAGGGAGATCGTCTCGGCGACGCCGAGGAGATCCTGTTTCACAGCGACGATGGCTTCGTCGTGCGGTCGATCCAGCCGGTCGACGCCAAGTCGTTCAAGGCGGTGGTGCACGTGCCCGAGGGATGCACGCTCGGCGAGCACATCGTGCACGTTCGGGCCCGCTCGGGCGTCAGCGAGTACCGCTCGTTCTGGGTCGGCGCGCTGCCGATCGTCGATGAGGTCGAACCGAACAGCCTCGTCGAGCAGGCGCAGGCAGTGCCGCTCAATACGACGGTGCACGGTGTGGCGCAGACCGAGGACGTCGACATCTACGCCATCGACGTGTCGCAGGGCCAGCGAATCAGCGTCGAGGTCGAGGGCCTGCGGCTGGGCAGCCACCGGTTCGATCCGCACATCGCCATCCTCGACGCCAAGCGGTTCGAACTGGCCGCGGCTGACGATTCCCCCGCCACCTCGCAGGACGGCATCCTGAGCGTGAAGGCGGCCGAGGCGGGCCGCTACTACGTGCAGATCCGCGAGTCGTCCTACGCGGGCGATGCGAATTCCCGGTATCGGCTCCACATCGGCACGTTTCCCCGGCCTTCCGCGGTGTATCCGGCGGGCGGCAAGGCGGGCGACAAGACGAAGGTGACGTTCCTCGGCGACGCGGCCGGGCCGCTCGAGCGGGAGATCGAGGTGGCCGCCACCGGCGACACGATGAAGCTGTTCGCCACCGACGGCGAGGGGCCCGCCGGGATCTGCCCGTCGGCGCTTCCGTTTCGGGTGTCGTCGCTCGGCAACACGCTTGAGCAGGAGCCGAACGACGGCGCCGCCGCGGCCACCACCGGCGACCTCGGCCTCGCGTTCAACGGCGTGATCCAGCAGCCCGGTGACGTCGACTGCTTTCGCTTCGGCGCGAAGAAGGGGCAGTCGCTGATGGTGGAATGTCTCGCCCGACAGCTGCGGTCGGGGCTCGATCCGGTGGTCAGCATCACGCGGCCCGACGGCAAGGGCGTGGCAGCCAACGACGACGCCAAGGGGCTGGATTCGGCGTTCGCCTTCAATCCGCCGGAGGATGGGGAATACATCCTCACGGTCAAGGATCATCTCGGCCGCGGCCAGCCCGATTTCATCTACCGAGTGGAGATCCTGCCCGCGAAGCCGGAGCTGTCGCTGTCGATCCCGCGCATCGACCGCTACTCGCAGACCCGCCAGGCCGTGTTCGTGCCCCGCGGCAACCGTTATGCGGTGCTGATCAACGCCACCAGGAAGAACTTCGACGGCGACCTCCTGCTCGACGGCAGCCAGCTGCCGGCGGGCATGACGATGACCGCCCCGCCTATTCACGCCGGTCGCGGCCAGGTGCCCGTGGTGTTCGAGGCCGCCGCCGACGCGCCCTTGGCGGGGAAGCTCATCGCGTTCGAGGCCCGGCACGTGAGCGAGCAGGACCCCGAGGGGAAGTCCGGCGTCCGCGGCCGGTTCGAGAACGCCGCCGACTTCGTGCTCGGCGATCCGAACAACGCCGTCCACTACAGCGGCCGGGTGCAAAAGCTGGCCGCGGCGGTGATCGAGCCGGTGCCTTTCCACGTCGAGATCGTTCCGCCCAAGGCGCCGCTGGTCCGCAACGGCACGATGGAGCTGAAGGTGCTCGTGAAGCGGGACGAGGGATTCAAGCAGCCGGTGACCGTCGAGTTTCCCTTTCGCTCGCCGGGCGTGGGCGGCAAGCCGTCGATCAAGATCGAGGCTGACGCCGCCGAGGGCATCTACCAGCTGAACGCCGACGGCAAGGCGGCGACCGGTACCTGGCCGGTCTACGTGCTCGCCCAGGCCGACGTGGGGGGGAGCGCATGGGTCGCGTCCCAGATGGCCTCAATCGAGGTCGTGGAGCCGTTCGCTACGGCGACGCTCGCCCGCAGCGCCTGCGAGCAGGGCAAGCCAGCCCAGGTCGTGTGCACCCTTGCCCAGGCCCGGCCGTTCGAGGGCGAGGGAGTGGCGCGGCTGCTCGGGCTGCCGCCCGGCGCCACCGCGCCGGAGCTGAAATTCACGAAGGAGACGAAGGATCTCGTCTTCGACGTGGCGACGACCGCCCAGAGCCCGGTGGGCAACCACAAGTCGCTCTTCGTCGAGATCGCCACGCCCGTCAACGGCGAGATGGTGCGGATG
>JBIJCD010000185.1:0-7102 GCA_044344895.1 Pirellulales bacterium
CGCGTCCCGCCATGACTCGTTGTTGACGGTGACGACGGCGTAGTCGAGGTGCGTCTCGTCGAGGCCCGCCTCGGCCAGGGCACTGACGGCCCGGCGCCGAAGCTCGTCCATGCCCAGGGGCGGCACCGCCTTCTCGCGATCCATGCCCCGCCGAACGGCGTCGCGGAGCGCGTCGCGAGCCGCCTTCGTCTGCGGGATGCCGGGCTGCGGCGGCCGCGAACGGATCACGGCCGGCGGCACGGGCGGCGGCAGGATCGCCAGCGCGATCGACGCGGGATGGGCGGGATTGCCAGTGGACATCGCGTGCAACCTCGTTCGGGGCGGAGCGCCCAGTATGACGGCCGCGGCCGGCGGCGTCAGGCCGACCGTTCTCCCACGGCGGCGGTGGCGGCCGCGGCGGCCTGTTTTGCCGCGGCTGCCCGGGCCGCGGCGGCCTCCGCCCGCCGCTGGATCTCCTCGGGAGAGGGCAGGGCGTCGAGCACCTCCCGCGGGATCTGAGCGGCGTCGGCGAGCTTCGTCAGGCACCGCCGCCGCTCGGCAAGCGCCTGGTCGGCGCTCCGCTCCTTGGAGAACCGGGCCTTGGCATCGGCGCTCCGCTCCCGCAGCTTCGCGTAGATGTCGCCGCCCAGGAGCGCCGAGATGTCGACCTTCATCTTCTCCCGGTGAACGTCCGACTCCGACACCGGAGCGCCGTCGATCGGGCCGGCGTGGTACTTGGGGAACATGATCGCCACCTCCGGGCAGACCCGGGAGCAGGCGGGGCAGTTCACCTTGCAGTTGGCCGGGTTCTCCACGCGAAGCGTGTGCTCGGCCGACACTCCGTAGACGTCGAACAGGCAAAAGCTCAGGCACTGCATGCAGTTGGTGCATCGCGCCGTGTCGATCACGGGAAACCATGGCTTCCAGGTCTCCGCCGTGTTGGCGGCGGCCACAGCGGCGCCGCCGCCGGCCGGCGGCCGGTTCATCGGCCGGTCGCCCCGGGCCGCCTCGACGGCCGCGATCGCCTCCTCGACCGACAGCCCCGCGATGCTCAGCACCTGCACGTCACGGCGGCCGCTCCCGTCAGCGACGGCTGGCGGCGGGCCGGAGAAACGACCGATGACGACGAGTGCCCCGTCG
Source organism: Pirellulales bacterium (assembly GCA_044344895.1). GTDB lineage: Bacteria > Planctomycetota > Planctomycetia > Pirellulales > UBA1268 > CAMCQY01. The sequence continues at coordinate 1,120 of JBIJCD010000185.1, forward strand.
GCGGTCAGGCCGGCCGCACCGGCGCCGGCCCGCGTGACCGCGTAGCCGCGGTCGAGAAGCGCCGCGAACAGCCGCGTGCCCTCGCCCTGGGGCAGCGGCCCGGCGCCGGCGCCTTCGTAGACGACGACCCGCGGCGGCAGGGGCGTGGCGGCGATCATGGCTGGCCTCCCGGCGGTGATTCCAGCGCGGATTGCGTCGCCACTCCCGGCGGGGCGAGCGCGGCGGCCAGCACGTCCTCGGCCGGGTCGGTCCGCATGTTGAGGATCTCCACGCCCTGCTTCGGCAGCGGCGCATCGGCCAGCGTGAAGAGCCCCTGGACAGCCCGCGGCCAGCAGGCGGCGATCCGCAGCGTGCCGGCGCCGCGGGCGAGCTCCGCCAGGTGCGGGTCGCGGCGGGCGGCCATCTCGCAGAGGTCGGGCACCATTTCGAAGCCCCGGCCCGCCGCCGCGAGGCCCTCGAGCACGGCGTCCTTCACGGCGGCCGGCACGACCTGAGCGTACGCACAGCGGCAGTAGAGGACACGGACGTCGCCGCCCTCCCGCTGGTCGGAGATCGTGGTCATGGATGCACCCTGCCGGCGACACCGTAGGTGCCGAAATCGTTGAACCAATACCGCTTGGCGACGCGGTACATCCAGTGCTCTTCGGGCAGCTCCCGGCCCGGCAGATCCTGGCTCGACCGCGGCGTCATCGCCAAGAGCTCCTGCCGGGCGGTGCCGCGCTGGGTCGTGTCGCTGGCACCGTGCCGGTCGGCGATCTCGAGCACGAGCCGCGGATTTTCGAGCATCACGCAGCCGCGGCTGTGGGATGCCGCCGCCTCGCGCATGTCGCGTAGGAACGCCGACTGCGTCACCTGGTCGAAGAACGACGTGCCCGCGTCGACGTGCTCCACGGCCAGCTGGATGATCGGGCAGGGCTCGATGCCCCCCGACGGGCCGACGTGGTGCGTGAGGCCCACCGCCATCGGGCAGAGGGCCCGGCCCTGGTCGTCGTAGTAGGCGTCGACGATCGCGATCGGCAACCGCGCCCGCTGCTCCACCACGAACCGCCGCACGCGCACAAGCTGCTCGGGGGTGAGCGCCAGGTCTGGCGATGACTCGGGGCCCACCGGCCGGTAGCCGTGGAACCAGGCGTAGTGCACGCCCATGTCGATGAGCCGCTGGAGCCACGCCTCCGTGAGCAGCGTGTCGATGTTGGTGCGGCAGAGGCTCGTGGCCACGCCCGTGATCAGCCGTGCCTCGAGGCAGAGCTCGAGGCCGCGGAGCGACCGGTCGAGCACCTGCCGTCCGCCGCGGCGGACATCGCTGGTCGCCGCGTCTCCCTCGATGCTCACCAGCGGCGTGGCGTTGCCCAGCTTCCGCAGCCGGCGAGCGATATCGGGCGTGATCAGCTGGCCGTTGGTGAAGATCTGGAAGTAGCAATCGGAGTGGGCCTCGAGCAGGTCGAGCAGCCGCGGGTGCAAAAAGGGCTCGCCACCGAGCAGCCCGAAGAAGACGTTGCCGTGCGCCTTCGCGTCGCGGACGATCGCGTCGAGCTCCTCGAAGGGCACCATCGTGCGCGGCGCCTGCACGTCGACCCAGCAGCCCTGGCATTTGAGGTTGCAGGAGTTGATCACCGAGAGGTGGAGGAACGGGGGAAAGACGACCCCCCGCCGTAGCCGCGCCTTGAACTTCTCGACCGCGATGAGCCCCTTGACGCCGAAGTTCCAGCCGAACTTCCACAGGCAGTTGGGCGCGACGGACGAGAGCATGTGTCCGGCCATCCGCGGCAGGATCATCGGCGGAACTCCCATGTCGAAACACGTCGTCGGGGAAAGCGATCGTCCCGTTATACCCGCTGGGACCGCGCCGCGATCCGGTGCGTGGGCACGGGACGTCCGGGACGGAAGTGCTCCAAGTGCAGGATCTCGTGAGGCCGGCCGGCCACGCAGGCCGCCACGGCCCCACGCACGGCCCGCTCGAGCTCGGCTGGATCGGCCTCCGCCCGCAGATTCACCAGGAGCCGTCCCACGTCGACCGGCTCCGCGAGCCGGTGCGACGCCACGGCCGCGTCGGCGGATCGCACGACGTTGGCGGCGGCCATCTCATACGGATCACCTTCGACGGAGAGCGTGCCCTTCAGATGCGCGATCTCGCGGCCGTCGGACGCCAGCTTCGCGCGGATGTCGCCGAGGATCGCCGCCAGCAGGTCGTTGCCGTCGAACTCGGCTGCATCGGCCGCGCCAATCCTGACCTCGGCGTTCAGCCAGCCCAGCAGAGACTCGCCCAGCGCGTAGCGGTCGTAGTCGATCTCCGCGATCGCCGCGGCAGCGGTCGTGCCGACGAGCAGCCTGCCGAACCAGGGCTCGAGCCCCGTGCCGTCGCGGGCCGAGCACTCTATGATCTCCGCCCGCGGATTCACCGCGGCGAGCGCGGCCTGCAGCCGCCGGCGGCGGGGGGAGTCGACCAGGTCGCACTTGTTGACGACGACGATCTCCGCCTCCTCGAGCTGCTTGCGGTAGATGTAGCCGACGTGCTCGGAGAGCCTCGCCTCGGCGAGCCCGAGCACCCGCTCCGCCCGCAACGGGTCGACGACCACGCTCATGGGCGCCACGACGAACCGCTCGCCGTAGATCTGCTCCAGCGGCAGCGTGACGGTCGCCACCAGGTCGGTGCAACTGCCCACGGGTTCCGCCACGAGCACGTCGGGAGCGTTCTCCCGCACGAGCGTCTCGGCCGCCTCGACGAGCGACGTGAACCGGCAGCAGAAGCAGCCACCGACGATCTCCTCGACCGGCATCCGGTGGGCGGCGGCCAAGGCCGTGTCGACAAGCCCGCCCCCCTGGTCGTTGGTGATCAGCCCCACGCGGAGACCGCGCGCCGAGAGCCATTCGGCCATCTTCAGGATCGACGTCGTCTTGCCGGCGCCCAGGAAGCCGCCGACCATCACGTACCGGGATCGTCCGTCAGCCGTCGTGTTCATGGGGCAGATCTCACTGGTCGTCGCCCCGATCCTCGCCCGCGGCAGGGCCGGAGCCGTCGTGGCCGTCGCCGTCACTATAGCGGGAAGCCTGCAGCCGATCGATCGTCTCGGTGAGCAGCGCCACGTAGCCGTGCACGTCGAGGTGGCCCGGCATCGGCGTGCCGTGCACGGCGTAGAGCCAGCCCGCGCCATAGGGATCTGAGTGGGTCAGGCAGGCCTCGGCGGTGAGCGCCGGATTGGCGGCCTCGAACCTGCCGTCGATCGCGCAGAACAGGTCGCTCACCGCCTTGAAGCCCTCGACGGTCCCCAGCCGCTGCCCGCCCGCGACCGGCTGTCCGGGCTGCACCTCGAGGACCATCTCCACCAGCTCACCCAGCATGCGGGTGGCGAACTTCGTGAAGCCCACGTGCCACAGCCGCGGGGCTCCATCGGTCGCGTCGCCGGTCGCATCAGCCGCCGGCCGCAACCAGAAGTGCGACGGGGAATAGCGGCACCCGACGGGGAACCGCGCCGAGAAATGGGCGTGCCGGAAGCGGACGGTCTCCATATGCGGTTCGATGCTACCCGCATGCGCCGCACGCGGCAAACGTGCAGCGACCCACCGGTGCGCGGGACGATGCCACGTTCGGTTCACGTGCGGCACGACCGAGCTTCTGCCGTTCCCGGCTGCCCGTTTGCCGGACGTGCCGGGCCATCGCCCCAACCACGACAGATGCGTTCGAGTGCGCATCCCGGTTTGGTGGAGCGACGGCATCGGGGCGGCAAAAGTCTCGTCGCTTTGGGCCGAGGCGGCCCACAGCTCCTCGAGCGTTCGCCGACCCCTCGCCTCCGTCTCCAGGTTTGCCACGTCGTCGCTCCAGCGAAACCAGATGCGCTCTAGCGGGCGCCGCCGCGCGGCGGCCGCCGCGACGCCCGCAGCTTCTCGATGAGCCGCTGGATGTCGGCCGGCAGGCGGCTCTCGAACCGCAGCGTCTCCCCGCTCTCGGGATGCACGAAGCCCAGCTCGGCGGCGTGCAGCATCACCCGCGGCGACTGCGAGGTGTCCTCGACCTTGGTGCCGCGGGGCGCCGAGTAGACCCGCTCGCCGCAGACCGGATGGCCGATCTCCGCCAGGTGGATGCGGATCTGGTGCGTGCGGCCGGTCTCCAGCCGGCATTCGACGAGCGTGAAGCCGTCGCCAAAGTGCTCGACGGGCCGCACGTGCGTCACCGCCCGCTTGCCTTCCTCGGTGCCGGAGGAGCCGCGGCGGCCGTCGCCCCGGTCGCGGACCAAATTGGTCTGGATCGTGCCCGCGTTCACCCGGCCCACGCAGACGGCGAGGTAGCGGCGTTGCGTAGTGTGGGCCCGGAACTGCTCGGCGAGGATCCGCTCGGCAGGCACGGTGCGGGCGAACACCACCAGCCCGCTCGTCTCTCGGTCGATCCGGTGCACCGGCCGCACCGGCGGCACGCGCCGGGGTTTCCGGCCGCGGGTGGCGTGGCGGGCCGCCAGGTGCCGGGCGATCGCCTCGGGCACCAGCTCGTCGAGCGTCGGCTGCACCTGCCGCCTGCGGGTCGGCCAGGACAACTCCTCGGTGTGCCTCGTCGTGGTGATGCCGGTCGGCTTGTCGACCACGACCACCTGCTCGTCGAGGTGCACGACCAGCACGTCGTCGGCCTTCGGGGCGGGCGCGGCGGCGGCCTCGAGCACCTTCACCACCTCCCCTTCCTTGAGCCGGCGGGCAGCGTCGGTGCAGATGTTGCCGTGGATCATCACGTGCCGCGACCGCACGAGCTTCTGCACCCGCGACCAGCTCGCGGCACCGGGCGCCAGGCCCGCTGCGGCTTCGCCGAGCTTCGCGCGGAGAAATGCGGCGAGGGTCTTCCCACGATCGGCGGAGGTGACGTGCAGGACGGTTCCGGCGGAGGGTTTCATGCGACGAGTTTATCACGGGCCCGCCACGCTTCCGCCCGCGGCCAGCCGGCGACGACGCGGCGTTGTGGCGTCGCGCGGCGCGGACTACGCTGGTCGCCGTCGCGTTCCGCGGCGTGTCGCCCGACCTCTTCATTATTCGCCGGCCCACGGCTTCGCACCGCCATGAACCTCGGCTATGAGGCACAGGCCCTCGCGGTGATTCTGGCGACCGTCGTCGCGCTATGGGTGACCGAGGCGCTGCCCCTGCCGGTGACGGCCCTGCTTGGCGCCGTCGCCTGCGTCGTCGCCGGGGTCGCACCGGCGAAGGAGGTGTTCCGGCCGTTCGCCGAACCGATCGTCTTCCTGTTCATCGGCTCGTTCATGCTCGCGGAGGCGATCCGGGTGCACGGCCTTGACCGGCGGCTGGCCTTCGGTGTGCTCGGCTTCCCCTGGGTGGGCGACCGACCCTGGCGGGTGCTCGCCGCCGTGGGATTCGTGTCGGCACTCATCAGCGGCTTCATCTCCAATACCGCGACCACCGCCATGATGCTGGCGATCGCCGTCGGCATCCTCGCCGCCATCGAGCACGCCTCGCGGCTGGAGCCGGAGCGGCCGGGCGACGCAGCCGCCGCGCGGCTCGATCCGCGGTTCGCCACGGGGCTGCTGCTGTGCGTGCCGTTCACCGCTTCGGTCGGCGGGCTGGCGACGCCGATCGGCACGCCGCCGAACATGATCGGCCTCGGCTTCATCCGCAGCGAGATCGGCGTCGACGTCTCCTTCCTCGCCTGGTGCGCCGTGGGCGTGCCAGTCGCGGCGGCGCTGGCCGCCGTGGCGGTGGCCGTGCTGGCCTGGATGTTTCCCGCCGGCACCACCCGGCTGCCGGGCGTGTCGGCGTTCGTGGCGGGCGAGCGGGCCCGGCTCGGGTCCTGGTCGGCGGGCCAGCGATCGACGGCGGTGGCGCTCGCGGTCACCGTCGCCCTCTGGGTCCTGCCGGGTGTGCTGTCGTTGACGCTCGGGCAGAAGCATCCTGCCTGCGGCTGGCTGACGGCACGGTTGCCGGAGGGCGTGGCGGCGCTGGTCGGGGCGATCCTCCTCTTCCTGCTGCCCGGCGGCCGGCGGCCCGACGGCAG
>JBIJCD010000186.1:0-7098 GCA_044344895.1 Pirellulales bacterium
ACGACCGCCGCTACGCCCGACTCGACGCTCTCGGTGCTCGTGACGTCGAGCGGCAGCACGAGGGAGTCGGCGAGCGACGCCAGGTCGCCGGCGTCCTCAGGCCTCCGCATCGTCGCCGCCACCCGCCAACCCCGCGCGCCGCACGCCGCCACGGTGGCGCGGCCAATGCCGGAGGAGGCTCCGGTGACAAGGACGACGGGTGTTGTCATGGCAATGCGGCTATTCAATCGCTCGAAAACCCGTCACAACATAGCTCCTCCGGGCCTGCCTTGCAGCACAGGCCCGCCGGAGCCACACGATGACCACCCGCCGCAACGACCTCGACGCCCTCCGCGGGTTCGCGATGACGCTCGGCATCGCCGTGCATGCGAGCCTCGCCTTCTACCAGGCCCCGTGGCCGGTCCACGACACGCAGCCGAGCGGCCTGCTGGGACTGCTGTTCCTCGCCGTCCATGGCTTTCGCATGCCGCTCTTCTTCCTGCTGAGCGGCTACTTCACGATGCTCGTGTACGAGCGCCGGGGGCTCGGCAGCCTGCTTCGGCAGCGGTTCGCGCGGATTGCCATTCCCCTCGTGCTCGCGATGGCCACGATCGGTCCGCTCGACGGCCTGCTCCAGCGGTACGCCATCGGCTCCTACCGATCGGAGCCGATGATCGCCGAGATGTTCGCCGGCGATGCCGACGCGGTCCGCCGCCGCTTCGCCGCCGGGGCCGATGCCGAGGGCCGTGATGCAATCTTTCACAGGCGGATGCTCGTGTGGGCGGCCTGCTCCAACCACGCCGAGGTCGTCGCGGCGGTGCTCGACGCCGGGGCCGACGCCAACGCCCGAGAGGCGTTCGGTGACACCACGCTCCACACGGCCGTCGCGTACGGGTGCGATGAGTCCGTGGCCACGCTGCTCGACCGCGGCGCCGATCCCCGCATCGCCAACCGGCTCGGCCGCACGCCGCTGGCGATGACGCTTCTTTCGCCCGTCGTGGTGGCCGACTTCGCGCCGCTGCTCGGCCTGCCGCTGCTCGAGCCAAACGAGGTTGCGCGACGTCGCACCGTGATCCGCGAGCGGCTCGGCGACACGGAGATGACCTCCGGCGGGCCGCTCGACCGAGCGGTGCTCGCCTACTGGGGTTTCCTCGGCTCCGATCGCCTCCAGTTCCAGCTGGGCGGCACGCCCTTCCACCTCGTCGACACAAATATCTTCGACCACCTCTGGTTTCTCTGGTTTCTCTGCTGGCTGGTGGCGGCGTTCGCGGCGCTCGCGATGGCGAACCTCCTCCCGACGGGCCGCTACCGCTGGTGGCTCGTGCCGCTGTCGGTGCTGCCGCAGCTGTTCATGGGACATTCGCTGTCGGGGGTGTTCGGGCCCGACACCTCCTTTGGCGTCTTGCCGCAGCCCCACCTCCTGGTCTTCTACGGCTGTTTTTATTTCTTCGGCGTCGCGACGTTCGCTGCCGAGGGGATGGGGACGCGGCTGGGGAATCGCTGGCCGCTGCTCCTGCCCGCCGCGGCGGCGCTCTTCGTCGCCGCCCTCGCCACGATCGGCAGCCGCCCAGCCATTGCCGTGCTGCAGCCGGCGTATGCATGGGCGATGTCGCTGGCCTTGATCGGCCTCTTCCACCGCTGCTTCCCCCAGCCCAGCGAAAGGATCGCCTGGCTCGCCGACGCGTCGTACTGGATGTACCTCGCACACGTGCCGCTGGTGCTCGCGGCGCAGCTTTTCGTCCGCGACTGGCCGCTGCCGGGGCTGGTGAAGTTCCTGCTGATTCTCGCCGCGGTGACGGCGGTCCTGCTCGTCTCCTACGCCTGGTGCGTCCGTCCCACAGTGATCGGCCGGATCCTCAACGGCCCGCGGCAGCCCGCGCAGCGGCAGACGTGAGACACGCCACGCCGCGGCGGCGACCGCGCCCTGCAGCGGTTCGTATTCGCGGACCGTCGTGATCGATGAGGCTGAGAGAATGAACCGAGTCAACCACACTGCGTGGCTGCTGCCATGGTTCGCGGCCGGTGCCCTTCTGGCTGCCGGCGCCGCCACGGCAGCGCCGACAGACGCCCGGTCGATCCCCGCGGCACAGCTGGGCCTCCGGTCGCTCGCCGGCGAAGCCATCCTGTTCGCTGACTCCCTGGGCCCCGACGGCAGGGCCGTCTGCTTCGCGTTTCTCCATCCCGCCTGCCCGCTGGCGCAGGAATACGCTCCGGTACTCAACGCGCTGGCCCAAGAATTCGCGGGGAAGGGCATCCGCTTCGTCGGCGTGGTCTGCGAGTGCGACGCCCCCGATGATGTCGCCGCCTACCGCAAGGAGTTCGGCATCACCTTCCCGATCCATCTCGACACCGACTTCGCCTTGGCCGAGGCCCTCGACGCGACGATCACGCCCGAGGTGGTGCTCGTCGACCGCGACCGGGTGATCCGCTACGCCGGCCGGATCGACGACCGCTACAAGATCCGCGGCGTCATGACGCCCGGTGATCCGGATCCCGAGTTGCGTTCGGCGATTCTCAATCTCGTCGCCGGGCGCGAAATCCGTGAGCCGCGGACGAAGGCCGCAGGCTGCCCGCTCGATCGGCCGGAGCGGCCCACGCAGTCCACCGTCCCCGGCGAGGCGAGCGTCACGTTTCACCGCGACGTGCTGCCGTTCCTGCATGCCCAGTGCCAGCGATGCCACAGCCCGAATCAGGCCGGCCCCTTCAATCTGCTGACTTACGACGATGCCGTCGACTGGATCGAACTGGGCCTCGCGGAGATCGACGCCCGCAGGATGCCCCCGGCACAGATCGAGAGCGAACTCGACTTTCGGGTTGTGAAGCCCCCGACCGCCGCCGAGGTGGCCATGCTGCGGTCCTGGGTGGCGGCCGGCAAGCCGGAGGGGGATCCCGCCGAGGCGCCGAAACTCGCCCCGCTGCCCGACTTCTCTGCCTTCCAGCAGGACCTCGGGCCTCCCGACATCGTGCTCGATCAGCCCGAGCCGACGCAGATCGGCGCCTACGGCAACGACCTCTACCGCAACCTCGTCTTTTCGCTCGACCGCAGCGAAGACCTGCGGCTCCGCGCGATCCAGTTTCTGCCGGGCAATCGCAAAATCGTGCACCATGCCCTGATCGGCCATCTGCCGCGGGAGACCGCGGAACAGGCCGTGCGGGATCATGGCGGCCGCGGGGGATTCAGCCATCCGGACGACCGGGCCGGAGGCTTCCAAGATCCGCATGGGATCGGATTTCGGGTGCCGCCCATGCGCGACGACGGCCAGCCGCGGGCCGCATTCGTCAGCGGCTTCGTGCCGGGCGTGCGGGCGACGGTCGCCCCTGACGACGCGGCCGTGGTGATTCCGGCGGGCTGCGACATCTCGGTGCAGTTCCACTACGTCCGCACCGGCAAGCTCGAGACCGATTCGAGCCGAGTGGGCATCTGGCTCGACAGGCGGTCGCCACGCAAGGTGATGAACATGATCTACCTCTCCGGCGATTTTGTGGTGGTGCCTCCGGGCGTCACCGACTTCCGCGTCACGGGCAGCTACACGCTCCCTGAGGACGTGGAGATGGTGTGCGTCATTCCGCACGCGCACCGCCTCGCTCGCTGGGTGGAAATCAGGGCCCACGTGCCGGGACAGGAAAAGCCGCTCCTGCTTCTGCGGGTGCCGCAGTGGGACTACAACTGGCAGTCGCCCTACGAGCTCGCGAAGCCGATGCGATTCCCGGCCGGCACGCGGTTCGAGGCGGAGTGTTCCTACGACAACTCCACCGCCCACCCGCGGAACCCGTTCGCTCCACCACGAAACGTCTGGCACAACGAGAAGATCGACGACGAGATGCTCTTGCCGATGTTCACGTTCGTCTCAGACCGGCCGCTCGACCCCAAAGGCGACACGTTCCGGAAGTTCTTCTCGACGCTCGTGCGGTCGCGGTTTCTCCGGCGGCTGGTGGATCACCGCTACAAGTACGTCGCCGATCCGAGCGGGAACATCGGCGTTTCGCCCGACTACGACCCCGACGACCACCGCTACTAGAGACAGCGATTCTCAAGCCAGGCCCCCTCCATGACGCGAGCGAACCAGACAGGCCTGTCGGTGGTGGCCGACGCCGTGACGGTGACGGCGCCCGATGCCCGCGGCGGGACGGAGCGGAGGATGCTCCTAGAACACGTCAGCTTCCGGATCGAGCCGGGCGAGTTCGTCTGCGTGCTCGGCCCCAGCGGGGCGGGCAAGAGCACGCTCGCCCGGGCGCTGCTTGGCGACCGCGAGATCGAAGCCGGCCGGCTGCTCGTCGGGGGACACGACGTGTTTCGCGAGGCCGAAGCCCTGCGGGGCGCGATCGGCTACGTGCCCCAGCGCGACGTCAATCCGCCGGCCCTGCCGGTGGAACGGGCGCTCCACTATGCGTCTCAGGTCCGACTGCCGGCGACCGCCACCGCCGCCGAACGTCGGGCCGCCATCGACCGGGCGATCGCCGAGGTCCGCCTCGACGGGGTCCGGCATGGAACGATCGGCAGCCTCTCGGGAGGCGAGATGAAGCGGGCGAGCCTGGCGGCCGAACTGCTCGCCGCGCCGGGGCTGCTCGTGGTCGACGAGGCGACCTCCAGCCTCGACCCAGCCACGGAGTCGCGGATCATGACGCTCTTGTCCGAGCGGGCGCGGGCCGGCACGACCGTGATCGCGGTCACGCATCATCTCGACAACGTGGACAGGGCCGACAAGCTCCTGATCCTCGGGCACGGTGAGGTGGTATGGTTCGGCTCTCGTGTGGAGGCCCTCGGCCACTTCGGTGTGCATCGGCTGGCGGACGTGTATGTCGCCATCGAAGACAGGCCTCGCGGCTTCTGGTCGGCCCGCTGGCGGGAGCGGGAGGCCGAAGACCGCCGGCAGGGGAAGTCGCACGAGCACGGCATCACCGAAGGAAATCGATCAGCCGAACCGCCAGCGGACCGTGTGGCATCGCTCGCGGCGGTTTCAATGCCCGGCTTCGGCCGACAGGTGGCCACCTTCTTCTGTCGGGAGTGCGAGACCTTCCTCCGCGACGGCGTGGGCCTCGTGATGGCGACGCTCCTGCCGCTGGCGCTCGCAGCCGCCGTGCTCGCCGGCTTTTCCGACATCCGCTTCCGCAATCCGCTCATGCTCACGCGGTTCCTCGACCCCGACGAGAAGCGGGTGCTCGCAGACGCGTGGGGCGAGGTTTCGCAGGCGATCGCCACGGAGTCGGCCTCGGAGCAGGACGCCAGCATTCCCGGTCAGATCCGGGTGTTCCTCGACAGCCAGCCGAAACTGCTCGCCCATCTGCGGGAGCCGTCCACGGAGCGGATCGTCCGCGACGCCCTCGCCGACACGCTCCCCGTCGCGCCCGATCGTGAGATCGTCGACCCCGGCGGCACGTTCAAGTGGCTCTCCCTGATGAGCATCTGCATGGTCATCCTCGGGTTCGTGACCGGCTTCCGGGAGATCGTCAAGGAGCGGCCGATGCTCGACCTCGAGCGGCGGCACGGCCTGCGGTTCGCCGCCTACGTGATCGCCAAGGTGCTGGCGCTGGCCGTCGTGCTTGCCGCGCAGATCGTGGTCTTCCGGACCACCGTCGAGCTGGGCTTTATGATCCGCGAGGCGCTCGGCGGCGAGTCGCCCGCCGAGATTTACCGGCGCGGGGCGGTCGTCTCGGCGAGCCTCAACTGGCTCGCCGCGGTGGCCTACGCGGCCATGGGACTCATCGTCTCCGCCTGCGTCCGCTCGACCGACAAGGGGGTGCTGGCGGTGCCGCTGCTGATCACGCCGCAGATCCTGCTCGGGGCCACGATCCTGCCGATCAGGGGTGGCGTGCTCGCCGTGCTCGCGAAGCTCTTCTCGCCGCTCTACTGGGCCCATCGCGGCTGCCGCAGCGAGGGCCATGGAGTCCCCACCTTCTGGCAGAATCTCGGCACCTACGACCCGGCCCTCTGGATTCCCTACGCCGCTGGCAGGAGCGGTCGGCCCTGGGCCGCAATCGCCTCGTGCGCTGACGCCGCCCGACCGCGAGCCTGGCCGGCGGGCAGCGGCGGCTCGTGCACCTTCAAGGATCAGCCTCGCGCCAGCACCGGCCGCTTCGTGCTGAAGGCTTCTTCGACGATGTCGGCGGCCCGGCCGACGCCGTCGAGGCCCGCGATCTCGGCGGCCCGCTGGCGCACGCGGATCCGGTATCCGGGATCGCCGAGCACCCGCTCGACCGCCCGCCGCAGCCGCGCGACGGTGAGCTGCCGCGGCAGGACCACGTCCGCCAGCCCGAGCCACTCGAGCCTGCGGGCCACGCCCGGCTGGTCGTTCGTGATCGGGATCGCCACCATCGGCACGCCCCTCGCGATGGACTCGAGCGCCGTGTTGAGCCCCGCGTGGGTGATGGCCAGCGCCGCCCGGTCGAGCAGTGCGAGCTGCGGTGCCACGGGGACGACCACGGGGCCCCCCGGGCAACGGGCGGCGATCGCCGCTGCATCCTGATCGGCCGACCCGAGCGTGATCACCAGTTGCACGTCGAGCGGCGCGACGGCCTCGGCGATCTCCGTGAACGTGCCGACGAGCCGGTTCTGCAGCGTACCCAGCGATGCGTAGACGAGCGGCCGACCGTCGAGCCGCTCCCAGGGAAACGGCACGTCGCCGCCGCCGGCCGCGTGCCAGGGACCGGTGAAGTGCAGCCGCGGTTCCGGTCGGGCCCTCGGGAAGTCGAAGAACGCCGGCTGCTGGGCGATCTCGGCCAGGTATGCCGGCTCGCTCCTGCCGACCCGCGGGGTGAGCCCATGCCGCACGCGGTGGGCGTTGATCGCATCGCGGACGGGCGCCGTCACGCGATAGAGAAACCAATTGCCTGCGGCATTTCGCACGCGGCCAAGCGGGCCAGGCCGATACCGCCAGGAGAGCACCGCCGGCGGACAGGTCGGATCGCGGTTGAGCGCGAGCGCGTTGCAGGCCTGCACGTAAGGCAACCGTTCGATCTCGGCGACCGTGCCGGCGGCGGGGTTGACCTGATCGACGAGCAGGCCCTCGATGCCGATCTCGCGGCACACGGCCGGCAGGTCGCGGAGCGTGACCTCGGCCGCCAGCCGCATCATGTCGACCGTGAACCGCAGGGCCGCACCGGCCGACAGCCCGCCGAGCG
>JBIJCD010000187.1:0-7094 GCA_044344895.1 Pirellulales bacterium
AGTTCGGCGAGCCGGCGATCGAGATCGGGCAGCTTGGCCGCGGCGAGCGCGGCGCTGACCGGCTTGTCCTGGAGGAGCCGGGCGGAGGCCTTGCCCGCCGCCACGAGCGCGAGCAGCCGCTCGCCGCCGTCGGCTCCGGCGGCCAGGGCCACCGCGATCGGCTGCTGCACGGCCGCCGGTGCCGTGGGCAGCGCGGCGGCGAGCAGTGTGCGGGACTCGGGCGTGCCGTCGGCGCCGAGCCGGCGGGCGACGGCCTCGCGAACCGCGACCGGCTGGCCGCCGTCGGCGAGCACGGCCGACGCGGCGGCCAGCGCGGCTGTGCGGTCGAGCACGAGCGCCGCGGCGAGCGCGGCCTGGCGAACTTCGGCCGAGCCTCGCGGGTCGGCAAGCAGCGCGAGAACGCTGCCAGCGAGTGGCGCGAGCCGCAGCCGCGCGGCGACGTCGAGCGCGAGCGTCACGGCCTGCGGTTGGAGCGCGGCACCGGCTGCCGGTGCCGCCGCGAGCACGCGTGCGGCGAGCCCCTCACCCCACTGGCCGAGTTTCCCCGCCTGTTGCAGCGGCCGACCGCGGCGCAGCCATCCCTCGAACAGCGGCCGGTAGGCGGAGGCCTCGGCGGCAGGATCGTCCGCAGGAGCGCGGCTGCGGGCGAACTCGACGGCCTCGTCGAGCTGCTCTGTGCCGCAGTGCTCGGCGGCGCTCGCGAGGCAGCGGGCGAGCAGGTCGGCGGAGCCGCCATGGGTGCGGGCTGCTGAAAAGGCGAGCCATGCGGTTGAGTCCCGCGGAATCGTGGCGGCGATCTCCGCCAGCCGGAGCCAATCGGGCGAGGTGAGGTCGACCGTTGCGACCGCCGCGGGCTCGAGGCCGCGCAGCTGGTCGCGGATCGCGATCCGCGCGGCCTGAACGAGCTGCGGATCGTCGCCCGCCCCGGCCCAGGCCCGCAGCAACGGCTGCAGCGACGCCGCGTCGGGGTGCGCGGCGAGCGTCTCCGCCGCAGCCCGGCGCACGAAGGGATCGGCGTCATCGACGAGGCCGCGGACGAGCTGCGCCCGCGCGGCATCCCAGCCCGCCGCGTCGGCGAGGGCCATGGCGAGGTGTACCCGCACGATCGCTGCGGGGTCGGCGGCGAGCCGCCGCGCGGTCGCATCGTCGAGACCGCCGCACAGGGCGACCGCCCGCACGGCCAGTGACCGCCCGGTGGCGGCTGTGACGTCACTGGCCTCTGGCGTGGTGGCCAAACGTACGAGCCGGGCCACCGCGGCGGGATCGTCGCCGCAGCGGGCCGCCAGCTCCTCGGAGGCGAGCCGGCGCACCGTGATGTTTGCGTCGGTCAAGTGGGCCAGCAGCGTGTCGAGGTCGGCATCGGCCGCCGCGGCCGCCTGCGGCACGGAGTCGGCCGCGGGCCCGCCCTGCCAGACGACCCGCCAGATCCGACCGCGGGTGCGGTCCCGACGCGGGTGGTGCAGGTCGACCTCGTAGTGGCCAATGATGCAGTTGTAGAAGTCGGCCACGTACAGGCAGCCGTCGGGGCCGAGCTGCAGGTCGACGGGACGGAACCACCAGTCGTCGCAGGAGAGGAAGGTTTCCGCCCGATCGACCCAGGGGGACGAGCCGCGCCACGCGATCCGGTCGCGGTGGACCACGTTGGTGATCACGTTGCCCACGAACGCCGAGCCGCGATAGTCGGCGGGAAACCCGGCGGCGTCGTAGACCACCGCGCCGGAGATGCCGGTGGAGCCATGGTCGTCGGCGGTCGTCGCGGGAGCGAATCCGAGTCCATCATGGGGCTTGCCGAAACTCTCGTAGCAGCCGCCGCGGAGCAGCAGCGTGATCGGCTTCGAATGGCAGTCGACCGCGAACCGGTTGCCGAGGGCGTCGAAGCACATCCCGAAGGGGTTGACCTGGCCGCGGGTCACAAGCTCGATCGCGGAGCCGTCGGGGCGGAACCGGTAGGTGTGGCCCGACGCCATCTCGACCACGACGTCTCCCTCGCCCCGGAGCCGCACCTTCGACGCGTTGCGAAAGCCGTGGCAGGCGTAGACCCAGCCGTCCGCGCCGAGACGGAAGGCGTTTTGGTTGCCATGGGTGTCGGCGCAGTCGAACGGACCGTAGAGGATCTCGCGGCGGTCGGCCTTGCCGTCGCCGTCGGTGTCGGAGAGCTTCCAGATGTTGGGGATCGACCAGACGATCGCGGAGTCCCCCGCTGCGCCGCGGCTGCGCGGCAGCGGCAGCACGCCGATCGGGATGTTGAGCCCGTCGGCGAACCGCGTGGCCTTCGTCGCACGGCCGTCCGGGCCGCAGGCTTCGAGGATCGTGATGCCGTCACGGTGCTCGGCGTCGGCGGCCGCCGCGAAGGGATATTCGACCGAGTGGCTCACCCAGAGCCGCCCGCGATGGTCGAACGCCATGTTCATCGGCTTTTGGATCTCGGGCTCGCTGGCGACGAGCTGAATCGCAAAGCCGGGGGGCAGGTGGAAACGCTCCAGCTCTTCCCGGGGCGTGAGCGGTTCCGTCGGCGCGATCGGCGGGCTGGCGAGGAGCGGATCGCCGACGAGGAGCGTGGCGCACGCGGCGACGACGACCGCGGCGGGAAGGCTGCGCGACCAAGGCTGGTACATGAAGCCAGACCGCACGGTTGATGCTCGAAAGAGACGACGATCGATCACGCCGAACATTGTGCGGGATAGAAACGAATCGCCAGCGATAATCATGTCTTGTAGACTACCCGAGCCAGGGCTGTATACTGTCGACAGCCAGTGCTCGGGCACCGCTCTCAGGCTGGAAATCGCTACGCAATCGCGGCTCGACGTCTGGCGGCGCGAGGTGTTTGCAATACCACGATGGCGGCAGTCCGCCGCGGAGAACGTGAGCAGATGCCATGTCGCTTCCACAAGGTGCGACGAATCGCGGCACGGGTGCCGTTTCGGCTCCCCGATGTCTACGTCGTTAGGCTGCCGAGTCGCCGCCGCCAGTTGCGCGACGGCTGCTCGCGGGCCGCGGCCGGCCTGATATCGGTGATCCTGGTTGTGGCGACGGCGGGCGTGGTCCAGCCCGCGGAGCCCATCGCCGCACCGCAGGCATCGGCTTCCGTTGCAGCAGTCGACGTGGAGGCGGGGCATGCCCGGCTGGCTCCGCTCTGGGAGACCTATTGCCACGAGTGCCACGGCGGCGGCGTGACCGAGGGCGACATCGACCTGGCCGGAGCGTCGTCGCTCGGCCGGATGCGGCAGGACGTGAAGCTCTGGCAGCGGGTCGCCGAAATGGTCGCCTCGAGCCAGATGCCGCCCCCTGAGGCACGACAGCCGACGGCGGCGGAGCGGGAGTCGCTGCATGCATGGCTGCGGGCCTTTCTCGCCGCGGAGGCGCGGGCGCACGCGGGCGATCCCGGCCGCGTCGTGCTCCGGCGGCTCAACAACGCGGAGTACACGTTCACGGTCCGCGACCTGACCGGCGTCGAGTCGCTCGATCCGGCGCGTGAATTCCCCGCCGACGGCGGCGCGGGTGAGGGGTTTACGAACACCGGCCAGTCGCTCGTCATGTCGCCGGCGCTGGTCACGAAGTATCTCGATGCCGCGAAGGACGTGGCCCGCCACATGGTGCTCCTCCCCGACGGCATCCGCTTCTCGGCGGGTTCCAGCCGCCGCGATTTCGCCGACGAGTCGCTCGAGCGCATCCGCGGCTTCTACCGGCGGTTCACCAGGCCGCTCGCCGAGTCGGCCGCCAACGAGCAGACGACGGTGCAGCAGGGAATCAAGCTCGACCTGGGCCACGAGGGCTTTCTCCCCGTGGAGGAGTATCTGCAGGCCGCGATCGCGGTCCGCGACGCCGTCCGCGGCGGAGCGGCGCCGGAGCCGACACTCGCGCGGATCGCCCAGGAACGCCGGCTCGCCCCAAAGTACCTGGCCACGCTGTGGCCGGAGCTCTCCGCCGACGTCACGGGCGGCTCGCTCGTGCTCGACGGCCTGCGAAAGCGCTGGGCCGCCGCAACGGCGGCCGACGCGGCCGGACTGGCGGCGGACATCGCCGCCTGGCAGGCCGCGGTGTGGAAGTTCAACGCCGTGGGACAGATCGGCCGCCAGTTCGGCCGGCCCGACGGCCCGGCGTCGTGGCTCGAGGCGGTGACGCCGCTCCTGCCGCGGCGCGAAATCCGCATGAAGCTCGCGGCGCCGGCCGCCGGCGATCAGGTCATGCTGCACCTCTCGGCGACCGATGCCGGCGACGGCGATGCGCACGACGCGGTCGTCTGGGAGCATCCGCGGCTCGTGGCCGAGGGCCGCCGCGACATCCCGCTCCGTGATCTCCGCCGGCTGATCGCGGTGCGGCAGGAGCTCGCCGCACTGATCGCCCCGACCGCCGCGGCCTGCCTCGCCGCCGCGGCGGAGGCGGCGGAGATGGAGCGGCCCGCGACGCCGGAGGCGATGCGGTCGCTGGTGCAGTCGCTGGCCCAGAGGCACGGCGTCGATCCGCGGCTGCTCGCAGGCTGGCTCGATGCCCTGGGCATCGGCGCCGGCGAGGCGGCGTTCGATCGGCTCCTCGTCGAGAAGCAGGAAGCGATCGATGGCTACGCGTTCGTCAAAGGCTGGGCAGGAGAGTCGGGGCTGCTCGTGGCGGCCAATGCCGGCGACGAGACGGTGCGGGTGCCGGGCACGATAAAGCCGCAGGGGATCGCGGTCCATCCGGCGCCGAAGCGGCGGGTGATCGTCGGCTGGAAGAGCCCGGTCACGGCGGCGGTCGAACTGGAGGCCACGGTGCAGCGGGCGCACATCGGCTGCGGCAGCGGCGTGACCTGGTCGCTCGAAGCCTGGCGGGGCGGGATGCGGCAGCGGCTGGCCGGCGGCACGCTCGACAACGCCAAGCCGGCGGCCACCGGAACGATCGGCCCGGTCGCGGTGCGACGCGGCGACGCGATCAGCCTCGTGGTGGGATCTCGTGACGGCAGCCACTCCTGCGACACGACGGCCGTCGATCTGACGATCCGCGCCGGAGAGACGACGTGGGGCCTGTCGCAGGACGTGTCGGCCGATCTGCTGGCCGGGAATCCGCACGCGGATGCCCTCGGCAACGACGGCGTGTGGCACTTCGCCAGCGAGCCGGGCTTCGCGGAAGCGCAGGGCGGCATTCCGGCGGGTTCGCTCCTGGCGCGCTGGCAGGCGGCGACGGCGATGGAGGAGCGGACGATGCTCGCGGCCGACGTGCAGCGACTGCTCGAGTCGGCTCCGGACGATGCCGCGGTCGACACTCCCGATGCGAAGCTCCGCAGCTCGTTGCTCTCACTCGGCGGTGCGATCCTCGGCACGATCGACGCAGATCCCGAGCCGTCATCGACGGCCGTCGCCGGCGGGGTGGGCATCGATCCGGCCATGTTCGGCAAACACCCGCAGGGGTTCGCGGTGGCCGCCACCGACCTGTGCATGGCGCCTGGGTCGCTCGCGATCCCGATCCCCTGGGCGCTGGCCGCGGGCTACGAGTTCGTCGCCGCCGCGACGCTGCATGCCGACGCCGATCCCGAGGCGAGCGTGCAGCCGGAGGCGCGGCTCGACGGGTCGGCGATCGCGGCTGCCGGCCTCTCCCCAGCGCTGCCGGTCGTGGCCCGCCAGGATTCCGCCGCCTGGCGGCGGTTCGCCGGCTCCTTCGCCGACTTCCGGCGGCTGTTTCCGCGGGCGGTGTGCTACACGCGGATCGTGCCGGTCGACGAGGTGGTGACGCTGAACGTCTACTACCGCGAGGACGACCAGCTCAGGCGGCTCATGCTCGACGACGACCAGGCGGCCGAGCTCGACCGGCTCTGGGACGAGCTGCTCTTCGTCAGCCAGGAGCCACTGGAGCTGGCCGACGCCCACGAGCAGCTGCTCGGCTACGCCTCCCAGGACCGCGGCGATCTCACCGGGCCGCTGGCGGTGATGCGGCCGGCCATCGCGGCCCGGGTGGCGGCGTTCCGCGATCGGCTGCGGGTGACGGAGCCGGCCCAGCTCGATGCCGTGGTGGCGCTGGCCGCACGTGCCTGGCGCCGTCCGCTCCGCCAGGACGAGTCCGGGCAGCTCGAGTCGCTCTACTTCACGCTGCGGGGCGATGACCTGTCGCACGAGCAATCGCTGGCGCTCGTCTTGGCGCGGATCCTCGTCTCGTCCGAATTCCTCTACAAGGGCGAGTCGCCGCCGCCGGGCGTGGCGTCGCGGCCCGTGTCGGGCATCGAGCTGGCGAGCCGGCTGAGCTACTTCCTCTGGTCGTCGCTGCCCGACGCCGAGCTCGTGCAGGCGGCCGCCGCCGGCCGGCTCGACGACGCGGCGGGCGTGGTGGAGCAGACGCGGCGGATGCTCCGCGACCCCAAGGCACGGCGGCTGGCGGAGGAGTTCGGCACGCAGTGGCTCCACGTCCACGGCTTCGCGGAGCACGACGAGAAGAGCGCCGAGGCGTTCCCCACGTTCGCCGGCCTGCGCGGCGCGATGGAGGAGGAGACGGTGCTGTTCCTCGCCGACTTCTTCCAGAACGACCGGTCGATCCTCGGCCTGCTCGACGCCGACCACACATTTCTCAACGAGGAGCTCGCCCGGCACTATTCTGTCGACGGCGTGCAGGGGCCAGAGTGGCGGCGGGTCGACGGCGTGCGGCGGGCGGGCCGCGGCGGCATCCTCGCGCTGGCCACGACGCTGGCGACGCAGTCGGGCGCTTCGCGGACGAGCCCGATCCTGCGGGGCAACTGGACCAGCGAGGTGCTGCTCGGCGAAAAGCTGCCCAAGCCCCCCAAGGACGTGCCGCAGCTGGCCGACACCGTGCCCGCGGGCCTGACGGAGCGGCAGCTGATCGCGCTGCACTCGAGCAACGAGGCGTGTGCGAAGTGCCATGCCCGGATCGATCCCTACGGGTTCGCGCTCGAGCAGTTCGACGCCATCGGCCGGTATCGCACGCACGACGCGGCCGGTCAGCCGATCGACGCCGCCACGCGGCTCCTCGACGGCACGGCGATCGCCGGACACGAGGGCCTGCGGGACTACCTGCTCACCGTCCGACGAGACACGTTCGTGCGGCAGTTCTGCCGCAAGCTGCTGGGCTACGCCCTCGGCCGGGCCGTGCAGCTGTCCGACGAACCGCTGCTCGAC
>JBIJCD010000188.1:0-7088 GCA_044344895.1 Pirellulales bacterium
CCGACGCCAAGGACCACCTGGCGGCCGCCGCCACGTCGCTCGTCGATCTCAAGATGCTCGACGTCGTGAGCCGGTCGCCCGGCGACCACGAGACCTACGGGGTGATCGAGCCCGACCCGGAGAAGATCAAGCCGGGCATGACCGGCGTCGGGCAGCTCGTGGAGATCCGGGATGCGTCGGGCAACAAGCTGGCGAGGCTGGTCGTCGGCAAGGAGGACAAGCGACGGTCGGGCGAGGATGCCGGCGGGCCGCCGCTGCGGTTCGTCCGCAAGGCGGGTCAGGATCCGGTGTACCGCGTGCAGATCGACACGTCGAAGTTCACGACAAAGTTCGACGACTGGATCGAGAAGGATCTGCTCAAGCTGTCGCCGTGGGACGTGCGGCGGCTCGTGCTCGAGGACTACAAGCTGGTGGCCGTCGAATCGAATGGCCGCGTCGGCGTGCAGCAGGATCGCGAATGCCGGATCGACCTGGCCTACGACGACAAGCAGGCCAAATGGACGCTCGCCAAGCTCGAGTCGTTCGGCGGGGGTCGCGAGCCCAAGGAGGAGACGCTCGGCACGGGCGAGGAACTGGCCGCGGACAAGCTCAACGACCTCAAGAACGCGCTGGCCGACCTCAAGATCATCGACGTGGCCCGCAAGCCGGCCGGGCTCAGCGCCGAGCTGAAGGCAGCCGAATCCTTCACGAACGATCGCGAGGCGGTGGCGTCGATGCAGCAGCGCGGCTTCCTGCCGCTGAAGTCTGGCGAGATTCTCTCGACAGATGGCGAGACGATCGTGGGAATGAAGGACGGAGTGGAGTACGTGCTGCGGTTCGGTGCCGCCACCACGGTGGCTGGCGAAGCTGCGTCGGCGGACGCGAAGCCGCAGGGGACCGAGGCCGGCAAGGAGTCCGGCGGCGAGTCATCCGGGCGGTATCTGCTCGTCATGGCCCGCTTCAACGAGAACCTGCTGGAAAAGCCGCAGATCGAGCCGCTTCCGGAGGTGCCTGGCGTGCCAAAGGAGGCCGCTGCCGGCAAGGATGGCAAGGCCGACGCCGAGCAGGCGGACGCTGCCACGAAAGACGGAGCGGGCAAGGACGGAGACAGCAAGGACGGCGAAAAGAAGGATGACGCGGACACCAAGCCCGACGCCGCCGAGGCCTTGAAGAAGGCCGACGAGGCTGAAGCCGCCGCCCAGGCGGCGCTGGAGAACCGCCGGCGGGTGGAGCGGGAGAATCGGCGGAAGCAGGATGACTACGACGACAAGGTGAAGGCGGCGCAGCGCCGGGTTCGAGATCTCAACGGCCGGTTCGCCGACTGGTATTACGTCGTGCCCGACAAGGAGTATGCGAAGATCCATCTCGGTCGCGGCGACGTGGTGAAGAAGGCCGAGGGGAAGACCGAGTCAACCGACGCCGCTCCGCGGCCGCCGGAAGGGCCCGCGGCTCCTGCCGCGAGCGGCTCGTGAGCGGCTGCGACCGGTCCGGAGGCGGTCGGTCGCCGCCGTCATGACGGCGGGCGGGAAGGCGTGCCACGCCCGCGATGCCGGCTGTCGGCTTGTGGAGTCGGAACCGGGCCCGATAATGACGACGCGACGATTGTTCGTTCCTTCGTGCGGCCCCCCGGGATCCTCATGCACCCATCCTCCGCGGCATCCGGCTCCGGTCCGGCGCCGGCCATGGCATCCCCCGGGCTGAGCCGGCCGTTCCAGACCGCGGCCCCCGGCTGGAACGCCGTCCACTGGGAGTACCTGCTCCCCATCGCCGTGGTCCACGTTCTGGCGTGCCTCGCCTTCGTGCCCTGGTGCTTCAGCTGGTCGGGGCTCGTGCTGGCGCTCGTCGGCACCAACCTGTTCGGCACGGGCATCAATCTCGGCTATCACCGGCTGCTGACGCATCGCAGCCTCAAGGTGCCGCTGTGGCTGGAGCGGACGCTCACCACGGTCGCGCTGTGCTGCCTGGAGGACACGCCGGCACGGTGGGTGGCCACCCACCGGCTCCATCACGTCCATTCCGACGAGCCCGCGGACCCCCACACGCCGCGCGACGGCGTGGGCTGGTCGCACGTGGGCTGGCTGCTGCGCCGGGCTCCTGACCGGCGGACGCTGGCGTTCCTCGACAAGTACGCCCGGGACATCATCGCCGACCGCTACTACCGCTTCCTCGAGCGGCATCCGACCACGATCCTGTGGATCTACCTGGCGCACGTGCTGGCGTTCGGCGCCGCGGGGCTCCTGGTCGGCCGCGTGGCGGGCGGCGACTGGGCCCGCGGGCTGCAGCTCGGCGTCAGCTGGATCGTGTGGGCCGCGTTCGTCCGCACGGTGCTCGTCTGGCACATCACGTGGAGCGTGAATTCGCTGTCGCACCTGTTCGGCTACCGCACCTACGACACCGGCGAAGACAGTCGCAACAACTGGTTCGTGGCGCTCATCGCAGCCGGCGAAGGCTGGCACAACAACCACCATCACGATCCGGCCAGCGCCACCGTGCGACATCGGTGGTGGGAGTTCGACCTCACCTACTGCTTCATCCTCGTGCTCGCCGCCCTGGGGTTGGCCACCGACATCATTCAGCCGCGGCACGTGCGCCACGCGGCGTCGTCGCGAAACTGAACTGCAGGGTGCCGTTGCGATGTCCGAGATCCTCACCTCGCCCCGCAGGTCGCGTTTCGGCCGGGCCGTGGGATTCCGCGTCGTGGGCACCGGCAGTGCGGTGCCGGCCAACGTCGTGACCAACGCCGACCTGGCCAGGCTCGGCTGCGATCCGGAGTGGATCACCTCGCGGTGTGGCATCCACGAGCGGCGGCACGCCCCGCCGGAGGTCGCCACGAGCGATCTGGCTGCCGCCGCCGGGGCCGCGGCGCTGGCCGCCGCCACGGTCGCCCGCGGGGAGGTCGACCTGCTCGTCCTCGGCACGTTCACGCCCGACATGTCGATCCCCTCGACCGCCTGCATCGTGCAGCAGGCGCTGGGGCTCGAAACGCCGGCGATGGACGTCACGGCCGCCTGTGCCGGGTTCGCCTACGCGCTGGTGACGGCGGCCAATTTTCTCGCGGCCGGCACCAGCCGGTTGGCGCTGGTGATCGGCGCCGACACCAATTCCCGCGTCGTCGATCCCGAAGACATCAAGACCTGGCCGCTGTTCGGCGATGGCGCCGGTGCCGTGCTGCTCGCGGCTGCGGATCCCGAGCCATCCGGCCGGGAGCACGGGCTGCTCGCCTTCTCGCTCGGCTCCGACGGCCGCGGCGCCGGGCTGCTCGCCTGCCCGATGAGCGGGTCCCGCCGGCCGGTCACGGCGGAGGGCCTGGCCCGTCGCGAGCAGTTCATGCAGATGGACGGCCGGGCCGTGTTCAAGTGGGCGATCCAGCTGGCCGAGGAGAACATCCAGCAGGTGGTCGAGCGGTCCGGGGTGGCGATGGAGGACATCGATCTGTTCGTGCTGCATCAGGCGAACGCCCGCATCATCGAGGGCGTCCGCGAGGCCCTGGGAATCGCCGCCGATCGCTTCGCGGTGAACATCGACCGCTACGGCAACACCTCGAGCGGGTCGATCCCGCTGGCGCTGGACGAGGCCTGGCGGGCGGGCCGTATCGGCCCGGGCAGCACGGTCGTGGTGTGCGGCTTCGGCGGCGGCCTGGCCTGGGGCAGCGCGGTATGGCGGCTGTGATGACGGGGAAAACGCCCCGCCGATCCAGCGTGGCGAATGCGGCGGCGACATGAGCCGCGGGATTCTCGCAGCGATTCCCGAATCCTTTCCTGCCGGGCCCACGTGCGTTCGATCGCGACAGGAACAACGTAGGAGAGAGACATGGCCGATTCGGTAACCGCGGTAAAAGTCCTTCCCGCCCGCCGGGACGTGCCGGTGGGCGACACGTGGGACCTGGGGAGCCTGTTCGCCTCCGATCTCGACTGGGAGCGCGCGCTCGAGGCCTGGGAGCAGCGGATCCCGGGGTTCGCAGCCTTCGCCGGCACGCTCGGCTCGTCCCCCGAGCGGCTCGCCGAGTGTCTCGCCTACGACCTCGCCGTCGACCGCGAGGGGGACCGCCTGGGCACCTACGCGCACCTCCGAGCCAGCGAGGACCAGTCGGCCGCCGAGGCTCAGCGGATGACGGGTCGCTTCCAGCACGTCGCCACACTGGCCGGGGAAAAGGCCAGCTTCATCCGTCCGGAGATCATGGCGATCCCGCCCGCGACGCTGGCTGCGTGGATCGACCTGCCGGTGCTCGCCCCCTACCGGTTGCTGGTGGAACGGCTCGTCCGCACCCGGGCCCACACGCTGTCGCAGCCGGAGGAGAAGCTGCTGGCGATGCAGGGCACTTTCGCCGGCACGGCGGGCCGGGTGTTCCGCCAGCTCACCGACGCCGACATGAAGTTCGGCAGCGTGACCACGGGCAGAGGGGAGCGGATCGAACTCTCCAATGCCACCTTCGTGACGCTGCTGCACGACACCGCGGCTGACGTGCGGCGGACCGCCTTCCATCAGTACTACGCGCAGTACGAGGCCCACGCCAACACGCTCGCGGCCACGCTCTCGGGCTCGAACGAGCGAGACGTCTATGCGGCGCGGGTGCGGCACTACCCCAGTGCCGTCGAGGCCGCGTTGTTCCACGACAACGTCCCGATTACCGTCTACGACCAGCTGATCGCGGCGGTGCGGGCCCACCTGCCGGCCGTGCATCGCTACTACGACCTGCGGCAGCGGATTCTCGGCCTCGACGAGCTCCACCACTACGACTGCTACGTGCCGCTGGTGCCGGAGCTCGAGCAGCGGCACTCCTGGGACGGGGCGGTGCGGCTTGTTGTGGAGTCACTGCGACCGCTCGGCCGCGACTACGTCACCCGGCTGGAGCGCGGGCTGCTCGGCCGCTGGTGCGACCGCTATCCCAACGCCGGCAAGCAGTCGGGGGCGTTCAGCTCCGGCACCTACGATTCCGACCCCTACATCCTCATGAACTTCCAGGAGGAGGCGATCGAGCACGTCTTCACCCTGGCGCACGAAGCCGGTCACTCGATGCACACCCGGTACTCGGCCGAGGCGCAGCCCTATCAGTACGCCGGCTACACGATCTTCGTGGCCGAGGTGGCCAGCACGTTCAACGAGCAGCTGCTGACGAGGCTCCTGCTCGAACGGGCGACATCGCCGAAGGAACGCGCAGCCATCATCGCGCGGGAGATCGACTCGATCCGCGCGACGATCGTGCGGCAGACGATGTTCGCGGAGT
This sequence comes from Pirellulales bacterium, assembly GCA_044344895.1. Taxonomy (GTDB): domain Bacteria; phylum Planctomycetota; class Planctomycetia; order Pirellulales; family UBA1268; genus CAMCQY01. The sequence goes on from JBIJCD010000188.1 coordinate 5,204, forward strand.
TCGAGCGGAAGAGCCATGCGTCGGTCGAGGCGGGTGAGCCGCTGACGCTCGAGCGGATCCGCGGCATCTACCGGGAATTGCTCGACGCCTACTTTGGCCCGCGGTTCGTCGTCGACCGCCAGTTGGAGCTCGAGTGTCTGCGGATCCCCCACTTCTACAACGCTTTCTACGTCTACAAGTACGCCACCGGACTGGCGGCGGCGATCCTGCTGGCGAAGCGGGTCGCGGAAGGAGGCACGCGGGAGCTCGAGGCCTATCTGGGGTTCCTCAGGGGCGGCTGCTCCAGGTGGCCGCTCGATCTGCTCCGCGACGCCGGCGTCGACCTGGAGAAGCCGGAGCCGGTCGCCACGGCGCTGGCGCGGTTCGGCGAACTCGTGGACGAACTCGGCACGCTGCTCTAGAACGCATCTGGTTGAGCTGGAGCGACGACTTGGCAAACCTGGAGACGGAGGCGAGGGGTCGGCGAACGCTCGAGGAGCTTTGGGCCGCCGCGGCCCACGCGACGAGACTTTTGCCGCCCCGAGCCGTCGCTACACCAAACCGGGATGCGCTCTAGGTTCTGTCGGAAAACTCAGCCGTCCCAGCGGCGATCGCTCGGGATCTTCCAGCGGCGTGGAAACCAGGCAGGCCAGTGCGCCCGTGGGCATGCGTGGGGCGTCGCTGCGACCGCGGATCACGCCGGGCCGCGGGCCAGCTCCACCAGCGGCCGTACGAACGCACCGGTGGCGCCGCCGTCGGTCCAGGGGCGGGGCTTTTCCGCGAAGGCCGGCCCGGCGATGTCGACGTGGGTCCAGGGGATGCCCCCCACGAACCGTTCCAGGAACTTCGCGGCCGTGATGGCGCCGCCCCACCTGCCGTCGCCGACGTTCTTGATGTCGGCGACCTCGCTACGGATCTGATCGTCGTATTCCGGGTACATCGGCATCTGCCAGACCGGCTCCCCCACGGCCCGCGCCGCCCGGGCGATCCGGTTGCACCAGTCCTGATCGTTGGCGAACAGGCCGGCGACGTCGTGACCCAGCGCCACCATGCAGGCACCGGTGAGCGTGGCCGCGTCGACGATTCTGCGCGGGGCGAGGCCGCGGACCACGTCGAGCACGTCGGCGAGCACGATGCGCCCCTCGGCGTCGGTGTTGTGCACCTCGATGGTCGTCCCGCTCCGTGCCGTGATCACGTCGCCGAGCTTGTAGGCGGCCGGGCCGGTCATGTTCTCCGCGAGGCCGACGGCGGCGACCAGGTTGACCGGCACCCTGAGCGCGGCGATCGTGGCCGCGGCCGCCACCACCGCCGCGCCGCCCGACATGTCGCATTTCATCGTGAGCATGGAGTCGGACGGCTTGAGCGACAGGCCGCCGGAGTCGAACGTCACGCCCTTGCCGACGAATGCGAGGTCGGGCGTCTGGCCGCCGCCGCCGCGATACCGCAGCAGCACGAGCCGCGGGGCGTCCAGCGGGCGTCGGCGACGAAGGCCACGCGGGCCCGCGGTCGTCCGGCGAGCAGCCGTGCCGCCGACGCGGCGGCGCGGTGGAGCACGCCGGCGTCGACGTCCTCACGGCGACCGAGCCCCACCACCACGATCTGCCCCGCCCGCAGCCGCGGCGGCGCGAGGATCGGCACGCACTCGTACCGCTTGCCCGTGATCTCGCCCGCGGAGGCGAGCCTGGTGATGACGCCGTCCGCCGCCGCGTCGACCGTGGCGACGGCACCGGAGCCGACGCCGCCCTCCGTCAGGAAGGTCACGATCGCGTCGGCCTCGACGGTGTCGGGACGCGCGGAAGGGTCGGCGACGACGCCGCCGCTGGCGGGGGAGAACTCCGGGGGCATGGTCCGCTCCTGGCTGGTACGGTCGTTCGAGGATTGTTGTAGCCGGTGCGTCGCGCCGGAC